>JAMLHE010000010.1 GCA_023957315.1 Candidatus Kapaibacterium sp. | reverse complement strand
TTTTTTTATGTTATAAATTTATTAAAACAATAATATTTATTTATTACAAAATAGATAATAAATATTTAATTAGCATATATTCTATTTCATTATAAATAACAATTATCCGAAAAAAAAAATATTTGCTAATAAAATCGGAAAATATTCAAATAAATATTAAATAATGTTTATTTTCTTATTAAATAATATCTAATTTCCTACTTGTTCATATTTGAATAAATTTTCTTATATTTGGCATTGAATTTTGGCAGTCATGTAAAATGAATTTGTGAAATGGAAAAGGAGTAGGGCTATATGATACATTTTGACTTAGTTCATAAGATTTTCAGCTACATAAATCTTGAGAGCGAAGTTGATGATTTCGACAAGATTCACGAATCTATCGAAAAGGACTTGAACTTCAAGGGTACAAACCTTTGGATTTTGGCGTTCGCTATCATCATAGCCTCAGTCGGCTTGAATATGAATTCGACCGCAGTAATCATCGGAGCGATGTTAATTTCGCCATTGATGGGACCTATAAACGGCATGGGTTATAGCATTGCGACATATAATATGCCCTTATTCCGCAAAGCTGCCAAGAATTTCTCCTTTGCGGTTATAGCAAGTTTGATAGCTTCAACCGCTTATTTTGCGATTACACCAATTTCCACAGCTCATTCAGAATTGTTGGCACGTACAAGCCCTTCGATTTACGATGTACTGATTGCACTTTTTGGCGGTCTTGCCGGTATCGTAGCCATCAGCAGTCGTCAGAAAGGCAACGTCATACCCGGCGTGGCGATTGCGACTGCACTTATGCCACCGCTTTGCACTTCGGGCTACGGATTGGCTACCGGGCAGTGGAACTTCTTTTTCGGTGCATTTTACTTATTCACCATCAATACTGTTTTCATCGCCATTTCATCGGTCGTCATATCGCAAATTCTGCAATTCCCAATCAGAACTTTGGTTGATGCCGACCAAAAAAAGCGTGTAAATCGTCTAATTTCCCTTGTCATTGCGATTGTCTTGATTCCCAGCATCTATTTCGGATATAATCTCGTTCAGAAGGAAAAGTTTGTCGGCAATGCTAACGACTTTGTTAAGAGAATCAACGTTGTGGAGGGAAGCTACTTGTTGAAGCACGATATTGATGCAAGTAACAGGAAATTGCTCTTGATTTATGGCGGCGCCACTTTGTCGGATGAACAGAAGCTTATAATCCGTGACAGAGCAAATGATTTCTCGCTTGAAGAAGCTACAATTGAGTATCAACAAGGCTTCTCATTCGATGAGATTGCCACACAAAGTAACGAAGCAAACGATTTGAAAGCTGAAATGAATAGATTGAATCTGATTGTAAAGGAAAAAGACCGCGAGATTCAGAGCTACGAAGATAGAAAATATCTTGGGAGTCAAATTTTGGACGAAGTAAAAATTATGTATCCGCAGGTGGTGAAATGCTCCTATGCCGAAACGTATATTTTTATCGAATCACAGCCCGAGCCCGAAAGAGTTGACTTAGTAGTGTTAACTTTGGAAGGGAAAAAACTCCCGGACAAGGACCGTGAAAAAATCGAGACTTGGCTCAAAACGAGGCTAAATTCGGAAAAAGTAAAAGTCTATTATGAGAATTAATTCATTTGTGCTGATAATTCACATTCACTTTTTTAACGACGCAGTTTCAAGTGCTGACCAAGCTCTAAGCAAAATAGACAAAATAAAAGCAAAATATTTTAAAAATAATTGCATCAAAATGTAACAAAACGCATTTTGATTTGTTATTTACATATAGAGATGTGAAGTTTTTGAAATTTTATTTTTGAAATTTTGAGGAGTCTTTATGAATTTGTCACATGTACTTAACAAGTACAGAAAGCCGAGTATCAGGTTCAGTTTGAGTCCCGAAAGTGCCGCTTTAAGCAATCGCCTAATTCGGAGGCTTGAGATGGTTAGAATTGCCCAATTTTCTGCAATTTTTGTGGGCTTCACAGGAATTTCAAATAGCCAAGCTTCTGACCCCACAATTTGTGAGGAATCATTATGAAATATTTATTATTTTTATTGATTTTATTTCCATTTGATAATTTATTTTCAGAAGAAATTTATCAGATTGAAAATGCTTATGCTTTTGGTAAAAATATTCCAAGTAATCCAAGTTGTTTATCCTGTTTGGATGAAATTAATTGCATCTTATTAAGAACCGATGATAATGGTACAGGAATAATACTTGAAAAGACTACTGATGGTGGTTTTTTGTGGACAAAAGTTTATGCCGATACCTCTTTCAAATCTTCCGATTCTGCTTACTATCCTCATTATAGAGGTGAAAATTGCAAATATAATAATAATGGAACGATAATTATTGTTACAAGTAATGGTAAAATAATTCGCTCTGATGACTTTGGCGATTCATTTACAAAATACCCAATAATTGACGATTATAAGCATCATTCATTTATTATGTTAGATCCGGAAAAGGCTCTTACATCTACATCGATATGGTCAGAAATGGCGGGTACAAGCTACCATATAATGAAATCGTCAGATAGCTGTAAAAGTTGGCAAGCTTTTCCGGTACCTACTTATATCACTAATAAATGGAATCTTACAGATTTAATTTTGCAAAAAGATAATAGTATAATAATGCGTCGAATAGTTAAGAAAACACCTAACAAGGATACGATGAATTATTTTTACCATACAGATTTCGAAGGTAGTTTTTGGAAATTGTTAGAAGTTCCCAAACATATTGAGTATATTTATTATTTAGATGAGAACGAAGCTTTTGGAGCCGGTAACATTTATGTTACTATTTACGATAGGGATACAACCATAGTCTGCAAAACTTATGACGATGGAAAAACATGGGAATTTACATCGAAAACCATTTGGCCCAAACAAAGAGTATCTTCTTATCTAGTTCATAATGACAGTCATATTATTATTTCGGGTTCGTGGTTCGGGTTTCGTAAATCAACAGATAAGGGTAATAGTTGGTTTAAACCTGAGTTTCAAATTGATAGTGACATAAAATCAACAAATCAGATATCAAATGTTCAGGCTTATTTTGATTCTGAGATACTTTATTTCTATACTGTATCGCCTTCACAACTATTAAGAGGCACAAAAGTAATTTCCTCAGTTAATTCGCCATCAGTGAAGCCCAAGCGGATTTTTCCGAACCCGGTTACATACGGCTCGGACTTCGTTGCCGAATACGAAATTGCGACTTCCGGGCATCTGAAAATGTATCTGTCCGATTTGTCAGGACGAGAAGTTTGCCCTTTTTATAGCGATTTCGTCGAATCAGGCTCGTACTCGACATCTTTGCGTTTACCTGAGAATATCATTTCGGGCAGCTATTGGCTCGTCTCCGAACAAAACGGCTACAAGCATGTCCAACTACTGAATGTGGTGAAATAGACTGGGGATTCAATTGCGTAAATTTAGAAATTAAACGTCGAATAAAAGAATTGCACAGATAATTCGTAACTTATATATTGAAAAATAATATGATTGCGAAATGTCACTTATTATACCTGAATACATAAAGGCTCTTGACCCTTACAAGCCCGGCAACCAACGCCGCGAGGCAGCTTTTAAGCATGACGTGAAGATGGTTTTCAGCCTTGCGTCGAACGAGAACCCAATTGGGACTTCGACGAAAGTGATTCAGGCGATTATGGACTCAGTGAGCGGTATCGGGCTTTACCCTGATCCCGCTTCCACTGATTTGGTGGCTGCTTTAGCCGCAAAGTTTGACAAAAACCCGAATCAAATCGTGTGCGGACATGGCTCCGAATCGCTCATGGCGCACATCGTCAATGCCTTTTCGGACATCAACGAGCGGGTTTTGACTTCGCGGGGAACTTTCGCCGGGATTTATGTCAAAACGCATAAAAACGGGCGAAAGCTAAACCGTGTGCCACTGCTGAATTACGGCTATGATTTGGAGAAGCTCCTGACGAGAATTCACCCAAATACACGAATCATCTACATCTCAAATCCGAACAATCCGACAGGGACGATGATTCCGAAAGATGAATTAGATTGGTTCTTGGCTCAGATACCGGATAATATTTTGATTGTGCTCGACGAAGCCTATTCTTACTATGCCGCTCAACACGAAGGCTACGTCAATGGTTTGCAATATGATTTGCCAAACTTAATCGTTCTCCAAACTTTATCAAAAACGCATGGCTTGGCAGGACTGAGAGTGGGCTATGCAATCGGACCCGAAGAGCTAATCAGCACTTTGTACAAGGTGAAATTACCCTTCGAGCCGAGTCTTTTGGCACAAAAAGCCGCAGTCGCCGCTCTGAGCGATGACGAATTTTTAACCGAAACGATTAGGATTAATTCAATCAGCCTCAAAATGTTTTTGGCATTATTCGACAAACTTGGAATTAAATATGCCAATCCATACGCCAATTTTGTGATGATAATTATGGAATCGGAACAATTTGCAGCTGATTTTTGCAAGCATACCTCCGAGCATGGTGTTTCCGTAAGAAATTGCAAGCCTTTTGGGTTGGCAAATTGTGTCAGAATTTCGACCGGAACCGAAGAACAAACCGAATATGCGTGTCAAGTTTTCGAACACGCTTATAATGATTTGATAAATAATATTAATAATTAATTTAAGATATAATGAAATTAGTAACTTACATAAACTCAAAAGGTAATTATATTCCCGGAATAAATATTTCAGGACATATATTTAATTTAATTGCCGCATCACAAATAATCGGTAAAAGCATCCCTGACACGATTCTCGGAATTATCGAATCCGGCGATGAAGCAATGGAAACTGTTCGTGAAATTGAGCAAAAAATTATTAGTTTGGGCATAAATCCTGATACAGATTTAGTAAAGCTCATTTCCCCAATTCCCAATCCACCCTCATGCCGCGACGCTTATGCTTTTCGTCAGCATGTAGAATCGGCTCGCCGCAATCGCGGAGTAGAAATGATTCCTGAATTCGACGAATACCCAATATTTTACTTCACCAATCATAACGCAATCTTTGGCGAAGGTGATATTTGGGTAGAAAAGGACCATCTCGAAAAGCTTGATTTTGAGCTCGAATGGGCGGCTGTTATCGGCAAAACCGGCAAAAATGTCCCTTCCGGCGAGGCAGATAATTATATCGCAGGATTTACAATTATGAATGATTTATCTGCGCGGCTTTTGCAAATGGAGGAAATGAAATTAAATCTCGGACCGGCTAAGGGCAAGGATTTTGCGACTACGCTGGGACCATTTCTCATCACTCCGGACGAACTCGAAGAGTATAAAACTTCAACCCCGTTCGGCAATCAATATAATCTGAAAATGGAAGCCTATCACAATGGTGAGCTGATTTCATCGGGCAACACCGCCGATATGACTTGGACTTTTGCAGAAATAATTGAGCGAGTCTCTTACGGCGTTGCGATACGTCCCGGCGAGGTAATCGGCTCGGGAACTGTCGGAACAGGCTGCTATTTGGAGCTAAACGGCACACGCACCAGAATTGCTAAAGAATCAGGCGAAAATTACACTCCTGTGTGGTTGCAGCCCAACGACGAAATTTCGCTTAAAATTGACATGCTCGGCACTTTGAATAATAGAATTGTTTATTCGAATTCCGATTATTCAATATTATCAAAAAAGAAAATAAATAAATAATTAATTAAATAAAGAGAAAAAAATGCTTCAATTTAATCCTAAAGAATTATCAATTCCTGATGTCCAAAAGCTTATGCAAGGCGGAATAGCACCACGCCCGATTTCATTTGTATCAACAATGTCTAATGACGGAATCCCCAATTTATCGCCTTTTTCATTTTATAATGCTTTCAGTTCCAATCCACCAATTGTAGTGTTTTCGCCATCTCGAAGCGGCAGAACCAACAAAACAAAGGACACGTATAATAATTTGATGGAAAATGGCGAATGTGTAATCCAAGCGGTGACATACGATATGCTTGAGCAAATGAATCTGGCATCATCCGAATTCGCTCCCGAAGTGAACGAATTCGAGGTGACAGGCTTTACTCCGATTGAATCGAAATTAATCAAACCGTTCAGAGTGAAAGAATCCCCATTTCAGATGGAATGCAAGCTCCGTCAAATGTTTGGAATGGGCGACGGTCCATCAGCAGGGAATTTAGCCGTTTGCGAGATTTTAATGTTCCATGTGGACGAATCAATTCTGAACAACGGCGCAATTGACCCGCAATTGATTGACCACGTCGGGCGAAATGGTGGCTCGTGGTACACTCGCGCATCGGGAGACGCAATTTTTGAACTTGAAAAGCCCAAGCATGCTAACCCGATTGGCTATTCTGCAATTCCGGAGCAAATTCGCAATTCATTTATTCTATCTGCTAATGATATCGGAAAACTCGCAAGTTGTGCAGCTATTCCGACTAAGGCATTTGTAGATGAATATTTGTCCGAAATCGAAGTTCACGATGCATCAATGGAAACTTTCAATCGCTACGCTTCCGTCGGTGAATATACCGAAATGCTTTCGATAGCTCTACACTATCATAGCATCCAAGCACAAAACGCTAAGCATATGCTCGAACTCACGGCAAAAATCGCTTTGTCGTTTAATGATACTGATTGTGCCTGGGTCGCTTTGCTAATAAAATAGTTATATTTTTATGAATTTCTTGATTTTATTTCCGAATTTTACAAAGTAAATACCTTGTGGAAATTTCGAAATATCAAGCCTTTTAAGCATCGAATTTTCGGAGCGAATATCAATATTTTGCTTTGTCATCACAATGCCAAATGGGCTTATTATTTCGACAGTATTATTTTCAATGTCGAATAATTCATCACCAACATAAATATCAACATAATCACTTGCCGGAATTGGCATAATTCTCAAATCTGATAAATCATCGCCTATTTGTTCTTCCACATTAACTGGCGTTGAATATTTGAGAAGAGTCATATGTTCACCACCTGCCCATCCGACGTTAGGTTCAGAAAAATGAATTGAGAGTAAATTTTGATTAGTTAAAGATTCAAAGTACATTGTTTCGTAATTTTGGACATTTACTTTACATAGAAATCCATTATTTCCACATAAGATTAATTCAGATTCATTTCGGAAATCAGCACCATTAATTTTATTTTCTGTAACTTTAAGATATTTCCAGCTTTGTCCTGCATCCTTAGAATAATAGAAACCCTTTTCTCCAATAACATAAAATTCTAAATCATTAAGTATCAATAATTTATTAAAAAATTGTTCACGAGTATCATCTATGCCTGCAATTTCACCTACGAATACCCATTCAGCTCCGGTATTACTTTTCATTAGAACATTTCCGGCGTTTTTAGCCTTACACACCACAAAATGAGTATCTTTATGGAAAACCCCAAAAAGTGGTGTATAACCTGAAATTGAACTAAAATCTGTCATTTCCCAATTAGTAAGTTTTTTAACTTGTGACCATTCCTCAAGTACTAAAATTCCGTTTCCTTCTGCGTTGACACTTGAATAAATAGTTTTGTGGTTGCCAAAAACTCCTTGGTCGTACCAATGTGTTTCCCATTCGTAAAATAACTCATATTTATCAAGAATTGTATCTCTTGGTATAACATAAAAAACAATTGAATACTCTGTCAATGGATGAGTTACAAAATTGAAATACCAACCATAAGTAACTATTGCGCTGTTTGATTTGTATGAAACATCGTGTAAATAAGTGTCCCAATCTGTGAATTTAATCAATGGAATGGGATTCCTGTCCTTAACAAAAATGTGTATCATTGAGCGAGCTGCAAAAAGATGGTCTGATTCGAAAGAACTTAGCACTTCAAAATGATGACCCGTATACTCGTCGTCTGTGAGTTTTATAATTTCCCAAACAGGCTCTGAAGCCTTTGTATTAGTGCATGATAATAATATCGCCAGAATCGAAATCGAAGTCAATATTCTTTTCATTTTAACTCCATTTAAATTATATTTATGTTACAAATATAAATACTATAACACATACAATTTTGAAAAGTTACAAAAATTTATCTCAATAAAAAAAGGGTTGCCTCATTTGAAGCAACCCTTTTTAAATCAGTGATATATATAAGTTCTATTCTTTCTCTTTCTTTGTATCGTCATCAACGACAGTATATTCGGCTTCTTCTACGCCATCATCTTTTTTCGGCTCTTGCTGTTGTTCGCCACCCGGATTTTGTGCTTGACCGCCTGCTCCTTGGTACATTTCCGAAGATGCTGCAGACCATGCGTTGTTCAATTCATCCATCGCCGAACGAATATCGCCCGGGTTGTCTTTGATAGCATTTGCTAATCGTGTCTTAGCGGCTTCGATTTTTTCCTTGTTCGCCGGTGTTATTTTGTCGCCCAAATCTTTCATTTGCTTATCAGTCGAATAAACAAGTGCATCGGCTTGATTGCGTAAATCAATTTCTTCCTTACGTTTTTTATCTTCTTCTCCGTATTTTTGAGCGTCAGATTTCATTTTTTCGACTTCTTCTTTCGACATTCCACCTGAAGATTCGATACGGATATTTTGTTCTTTATTCGTTGCTTTATCCTTAGCCGCAACTGCCAAAATACCATTTGCGTCAATGTCGAAAGTTACTTCAACTTGCGGAATTCCTCTCGCAGCCGGTGGAATACCATCAAGGTGGAATCTGCCGAGTGAGCGGTTATCGCGTGCCATCGAGCGTTCGCCTTGTAAAATATGGATTTCAACCGACGTTTGACTATCTGCCGCAGTCGAGAATATTTCCGATTTGCGAGTTGGAATCGTCGTATTTGCAGGAATCATCGGTGTCATTACTCCACCAAGGGTTTCGATACCCAAAGTCAAAGGAGTGACGTCAAGCAACAATACGTCGCTTACATCGCCCGAAAGTACGCCACCTTGGATTGCTGCCCCAACTGCAACGACTTCATCAGGATTAACTCCACGTGAAGCATCTTTGCCGAAGAATCTCTTGACAAGTTCTTGGATTTTCGGGATACGAGTCGAACCACCAACCAAAATCACGTCGTTGATATCGGTAGGTGTCATTTTGGCATCTTTCAGAGCTTGCTCACAAGGTCCTAAAGTTTTTTCGAACAAATCTGCACAAAGATTTTCAAATTTGGCGCGTGTCAAATTGATATTTAAGTGCTTCGGACCGTCTGCAGTAGCAGTTATGAACGGCAAATTGACATCAGTTTGGAGCATTTGTGATAGCTCGACTTTTGCTTTTTCCGAAGCTTCGCGAAGTCTTTGCAATGCCATTGCATCTTTTCGCAAATCAATTCCTTCGAGATTCTTGAATTCATCTGCCAAAAAGTCAATCAAACGTTGGTCGAAGTTGTCACCACCAAGGTGTGTATCACCATTAGTTGATTTCACTTCAAACACTCCGTCGCCAATTTCGAGAATCGAGATGTCAAAAGTACCGCCGCCAAGGTCATAAACCGCAACGGTCATTGATTGCCCTTTTTTGTCCAAACCATAAGCCAATGCAGCAGCAGTCGGCTCGTTGATAATACGACGCACAGTCAATCCTGCGATTTCGCCTGCATCTTTTGTAGCTTGGCGCTGCGAATCATTAAAATATGCCGGAACGGTAATTACAGCCTCTGTGACTTTTTGTCCGAGGTAATCTTCGGCAGTTTGCTTCATTTTTTGAAGAATCATCGCAGAAATTTCGGGTGGCGAATACTTTTTACCGTCAATGTCAACACGCAGTGACTGCCCATCTTCCGACGGTACGATAGTGAAAGGTACCATTTGGGCTTCTTCGGTCACTTCGTTCAATCTTCTGCCCATAAAGCGCTTAATCGAATAAATAGTATTTTTGGGATTTGTTACAGATTGGCGCTTAGCTTGCTGCCCAACCAGACGTTCTCCATTTTTGGTGAATGCGACCATAGAGGGCGTTGTTCTTGTTCCCTCGCTATTGGCTATTACTACGGGCGACGAGCCTTCCATTACAGAAACGCATGAATTCGTTGTCCCTAAGTCTATTCCAATTATCTTACTCATTTTATAACTCCATTTGTTTTAAATTATGTGAAATTTTGTCATCTATTGTCAATATGTCATTAATTACAAGAAAAAATGTCACTAAATTGCGACATATACATTAGTGTGAAAATACCATGCCAAAAATATTATGTAAATAGGGGATAGTGGTTAGGGACTTGGGGTTGGGGGTTTGGGTGTTTGGGGTTTGGGGTCTTTATCCCAAAGGGATAAAATGTTAATAACCCCGTATGAAATGCGGGGAGCGAAGCATACTCGCCCTCTTACAAGCCCGAAGGGCTTGAATATCTATAAATAAAAATCAACCTTCCGAAGGTTCCAAAGCTTCGGAAGGTTTTGAATATATAACTTTCCCGTCATTCTGAACTAAAGAAGAATAAATTCCTTTCCATTGTACTTGATTATTTCTACCTAATCTTGTTGACGAATCAAGATAGTTTGCAGAAGCTTGTCCTCTATTTTAGCAATATGCTGATGTCAGTGCTTCTCAGCCAGGATAAAAATTATTAGACAATACTATCACAAGTAATGTGTAAATAAATTTCTTTTTAAGTTACAACGATAACAAAATATAGTTATATTTGAATCTTAAATAGCTTGAATTTTAAAATTATTCGATGGTGCCAAAATGAAGTACTTAACTTACTTAACAGTTTTTTTCGCTTTCACTTTGTTCACATTTGCTCAGCCCACTACTATTACTTATCAGGGAAAGCTTCTCGATAATAACAACTTGCCGATTATTCAAACCGGAATGTCTATTACATTTGCGATTTACAGCTCTCAGACTGGCGGTACCAAATTATGGCCCTCAGGAACAGCCGCGACAAAAACGGTGGACGTAATTCAGGGATTGTATTCTGTATTCTTGGGCACAGGAACAGGTAACGATGATGCTTTTACCGCAGGGATGTTTGCAACTTATTCGCCATGGCTCGAAGTTGTGGTTGATGGCTCAAAATTACCACGCACACCACTTACTAATGTACCTTTTTCTTTATTAGCAAATCATTTGTCTGATGAGGGTTGGGCTTCACCCGGTGAAATTGGCTCTACTGCTCCGAATAGTGGTGCGTTTTCTTCTGTTACGGTTGGAACTGGTACAACTACCTACACTTTACCAACTGCAAAGGGTTCTGAAAATCAACATTTAATGTCAAATTCGGACGGTACAACTTCGTGGACGACTGGTGCCGTCCCAAGTTTGACTCAAGCACAAATATTAGCTATCAATAACCCGATAAACGGCTATTTGGTATTTAATTCGGATGATAACAAGTTTTATTCATTTATATCAACAGATTTTGAATGGAAAGAAATTTCTTTTGGAGCAGGTAGTTTACGTTATACATCTGCATATTCAATTGGGTCCGGTTCGTCTTGTTCAAATACAACTGTAAGCGGTGAATATTTACAAGGAGTCGCTCTTAATTCATCAAATTATGTATCTTTACAAGCTGACGTTACTCAAAAAGGTGCATGGAGCATTACAACAAACACTTTGAACGGTTATAGCTTTAGTGGCACCGGCAATTTTGTATCTACCGGTAATAATACTGTAGTTCTTTATGGAAACGGTACTCCCGGTGCCAATCAAAGTAGTACTTTTACAGCTACTGCATATAATAGTGGAGGCACGTGCACATTTATCGTAAGTATGGATTATGGAACAGTTGTGAGTGGTGGTGGAAGAACTTGGATGAATCGTAATTTGGGCGCTTCGCAAGTTGCTACAAGTAGTACTGATGCCGCATCATTTGGGGAACTTTATCAATGGGGAAGGGCTGCTGAGGGGCATCAGGTAATTACAAGTTCAACGAGTACGACACTTGCCAGTACAGCAGTTCCTAACTTGGGGAACAGTTGGGATGCAAAATTTATTATAAATGAAAGCACGGAAGATTGGCTTTCTCCATCTTCTAACTCTATGTGGCAGGGAGTAAGTGGACCTAACAATCCATGTCCCGCCGGATTCAGAATCCCAACCGAAACTGAATGGAACACTGAAATAAGTTCTTGGTCCGGTACTCCATTCGAATCACCATTGAAATTGCCATATTCAGGCATGCGAGAAAGCACAGACGGTTCAATTGTGTATAATTTTTCCGGCATTCTTCTTGGAAGTTATTGGAGTAGCACACCCGGTACACAAACCTATTTAGCACGAGCATTGACAATACTCAGCAATGGTACCAAAGCGATGCAATCAGGTCGAAAAGCGCATGGTATGTCTGTTCGTTGTATTAAGGATGAATAATTATTTTTAAAGAATTGATGCAAGATGAAATTATATTTAATATTAATATTGTCAGTATTAAGTCTACTCATTTATCAAGTTGACGCTCGTCAATTGACAGGTTATTGTCAATCTCATATTCATGAAGAAATATCACTTTATGGTTTCAATGGTCTTGAGAACTATTTACTCAGCCAATCTGAAACTGACAGTAATGGTAATTTCGTGCTTGAATATCCTGAAGATTACACCGGGATTGGATATATAAAAATATCAGATACTACGGGATTTTATTTGGTTCTTCACGAATTGGATATCAATGTAAATATTACCTATACTGATAAAATATTGAATGTGGATTTTACAAATAGTTATGAAAATAAAATATTCAAAGAATACGCAGTTCAGCACACTCAACGCGAGAATGCACTTTCTGCATGGAGATATCTGCAACAATTATATGATCATTCTGACTTATTGAATAAAGATAGAAATTATAAGAAATTAATTGATGATGAAATTGAAAGCATCAAGTACGATGATTATAATTATTTGATTAATCTGGAAAAGGCAACTTATGTTTCGTGGTATCTACCTAAAAGAAAACTGCTTGATGACATGTCTAATTCAATTAAAATATCTAAAGAAGATATTCCGAAGTATGTCGAACAATTTCGTGAAATTGATTTAGATGATTTGAAATTAATCAGAAGTGGTTTGTATCAAGATTTGTTAATTTGTCATTTTATTTTAATTGAAAAAATGAATATTGCATTTGACTCAATACTATACGAAATGAATATTTCGATTGACTATATTATCGAAAATCTAAGTCGAAATAATATTCTACTTAGTAAAACAGCTCTGTATCTGTTTAATATGTTCGAAAAGCGGAGTTTGATTAAGTCCTCTGAATATTTAGCTTTGGCAATGTTATCAAATGAATCATGTTTGTTAGATACAAATGTTGCAAAAAGATTTGAAACTTATCGTAAAATGAAAGAAGGGAAAATCGCTCCTGATTTTGTTTTTAATGATGATATATTCAAAAATGGAGTACCTTTTACTTCTGCATCGAGCCTATCTCAAATTAATTCAAAATATAAATTAATAATTTTTGGTGCAAGTTGGTGTGAAACGTGTACATCCGAATTAAGTAGTTTAATGAATCTTTACGATAAAATGAAGTCTAAAAGTATTGAAGTCATTTTTGTATCTTTGGATACAGAGCAGAGCCAATTTAAAAAGTATTCAAGTAAATTTCCATTCATTAGTTACTGTGATTATCAAAAGTGGAATTCGAGACCGGTTATGGATTATCTTGTTTTTGCAACACCTACAATATTCTTATTAGATTCTAAAAATCAAATTTTTAAGAGACCAATATCTATCGAACATGTTAAATCAATTGTAGATAGTATGGAATAGCTTTTTAACAAAAGGAAAAGAAATGAAATTTATTATTTATTTATTAAGTCTAATATTATCGAGTTTATTGCTTTCAGCTCAAACCAAGCAAACCGATGTATTTCCGGGCGGTGGTGGTAAATCAGAGAATTCGAAGTATAAAAATTTTGGAACTTTTGGTCAAACTTCTGCAGGATTTTCAATTAATTCATTATATATAAATAAAGAAGGATTTCTGCAGGCGCAAGGACAGAATACACCTTGGATTAAAACCCAACCCGTTTATAATATCACAAATAATTCAGCAATAAGCGGCGGTTCAATCAATTTAACCGAAGACGATAACGATGTTACCCAAAAAGGTGTCGTTTGGTCAACATCGGCAATGCCAACAACCTTAGACAACGACGGAATAACCGAACAAGGCGCCGGACCAACGAGTGGCAATTCAACGATTTTCGCTACAAATCTGACGAGTTTACAATTAGGTACAAAATATTATGTTCGTGCATATTTAATCACAACCGATGAATCCGAAGCCGAAGTCGTCTTTTACGGTCAGCAACGCATCTTCACCACAATCCCCACTCTCGGTGAATGGGGCTTAATCGCTCTCGGACTCCTTTTCGCAAGCTTCGGTGGCTGGTTTGTAATGCGGAAAATGGTGTAAGTAAGGGTATAGGGTTAGAGGTTTAGGGGCTTGGGGTTTGGGTTTAGGGGATTGGGGTTTGGTTATGGTTTTTTACCACGAAGTGGTTAAATATTAATAACCCCGTATGAAATGCGGGGAGCGAAGCATACTCGCCCTCTTACAAGCCCGAAGGGCTTGAATATGAATAACCCCGTATGAAATGCGGGGAACAAAGCATATGCAACCAAAACAAGCCCGAAGGGCTTGAATATCTATTTCATAAATATTTAACCCCTTCGGGGTAAAGTGAACACGCACCTGCGTTATATTTTTACAGATATTTAACCCTTTCAGGGTAGAAGACATTCGCACAGAACGCTGTTGCTGTTGCAACAAATATTATGCGTTTTTAATCATCCGATGACTGGGTGTTACAGAGAACTGCTTTTTAAGTCATCGGATAAAATGAATGAGAGTCATCGGATGAATTGCATTGTGAGTAATCGTATATAGTTATTATTCATCCGATGACTGGGTGTTACAGAGAACTGCTTTTTGAATTATCGGATAAAATGAATGAGAGTCATCGGATGAATTAAAGAACTACACCCTTTCAATAATTACGGCGTAACCTTGACCGACGCCAACGCACATGGTGCATAGGGCATACTTAGCGTTTCGTTCGATAAGTTCATAGGTGGCTGTGGTGAGCAATCTGGCGCCCGTCATGCCCAATGGGTGACCTAAGGCGATTGCTCCACCGTTGGGATTGAGCCTGCTGTCGGTGGCTGCGATGCCCCATTCGTTCAAACATGCCAAACTTTGTGCGGCGAATGCCTCGTTTAGCTCGATTAGGTCCATGTCGTCGAATGTCAATCCGGCTTTTTTCAGGGCTTTGTTTGCGGCTTCCACCGGACCGATGCCCATTATTCGCGGTTCGACGCCTACGACGGCTGATGCTACTATGCGGCTCAGTGGTGTAATTTTATTGTCCGAAATGCCGTCCGTCGAAGCGATGATTAATGCACAGGCGCCATCATTGATGCCTGATGCGTTGCCTGCGGTGACCGAGCCGACTGCTTTGAATGCCGGTTTGAGTTTCGACAGTGTTTCGACTGTGCTTTCATCGCGAATGAATTCGTCTTCGGCAAATGTGGTGCTGCTTTTCTTGCCGACTATTTCCACTCCGACGATTTCTTTTGCCAATCTGCCACTGTTTCTAGCGGCGACGGCTTTCATTTGCGAATTGAATGCGAATTCATCTTGGTCGTAGCGGCTGATTTTCCATTGTTCGGCGACGTTTTCTGCGGTTTCGCCCATGGAATCGGTGCCGTACATTTCTTTCATTTTCGGGTTTACAAATCGCCACCCTATCGAAGTGTCGTAAATTTGCACATTTCTGGAATAGGCGGCATCGGCTTTGCTCATCACGAAAGGAGCGCGCGTCATGCTTTCGACTCCTCCGGCGATGAATAAATCTCCGTCTCCGGCTGCAATTGCTCTCGATGCTTGAATCACGGCGGACATCCCCGAGGCGCATAATCTGTTGACAGTTTCACCCGGTACAGACCACGGCAATCCTGCGAGCAGCAACGCCATACGAGCTACATCGCGATTGTCTTCGCCCGCTTGGTTGGCATTTCCCAAAATCACGTCGTCTATTCGCGACAGGTCAATTTGTGGGTTGCGTTTGATTAATTCTCTGATTGTCAGTGCAGCCATGTCATCAGGGCGAACGGAAGCAAGTGTGCCGCCGTGTTTGCCTATTGGTGTGCGAATTGCGTCGCATATATATGCAGTTTTCATCTTGTGCCTTAGGGATTATTTCTCTTTTGGTTGAAATTTGCTGTAGTCAAGGGGTTCAATTTTCACATCAGTCGGGCTATATTCCGTGATGTACCATCTGTCAGCAATTTGAGCGGTTTGGTAGCCCACGAGTTTCATGTAATCATATTCGATAGTGCAAAGGAATTTTCTGGATTGAAGCGTGTCAACTTCAACTGCCGTGACGGGACGCATATAGAGCATTCTTTTCAATCTCGCTACGTTGAAATAGTTGTCATAGCGCTCAAGGGCACTCATCATACTACCGTCTTTGTGTGCCAAAATCTGCGAAGCCGCCGGGATGTTATTGCTATCTAACTCTGCTTTGAAAAGATACACTGCTCCCAATGCCGATTCCTGGGTCAAATTCACCGTAGGCAATACTTCAATTTTATTACCTATGACAAATATTTCGCACCCGGACAATGTCAGTATAATTAGTAGCAGACTTAGATTACATATTTTCATAATTTAAAAAATTCTATTGTTTTACTTGTTGCTTCAATCAATTCCTTCGCGGGTTCATCCAATGGATGTCTTGCACCAAAAGTATGACCCGTATGTTCAATGACGTTTATTTCGGAATTATTGATATGTTTAACATTGTCATATATTTCATATGCTTCGGAAAGTTTGACCGTAATATCGATACGACCATGCAATACAAGCACCGGACATTGAATTGATTTACATGCATCAATAACAGCATTTTGCGAAAAATTGGTATCTTTATCCAAAAGGTATGAATAATTCAGCTTTAAAATTTGTCCCGTTTGCTGAATTTTCACTTCGGCAAATCCTTGCTCTTTCCAAATTTTCTTTTGCCGCTCGGTATTTCGGTTGATTTGCGAAACAGCAGCCCAAGAAGCAATTCCTGCGATATCATTTCGCTTAGAAGCTGTAAATAGCGATACTGCCCCACCTAACGAATGTCCGGCAAGGTAAATCACTCCATTCCAAGTGGGGAAGGGATTGACAGTATTTTTAATTTCCTTATATAAAAAATCGAGAACTGTGTTCAAATCGGCAATTTCCTGCGAAACAGTATTTTGCGAAAACATCGTTTCGTCGTAACGCATGGCGACAGGGTCAACGATGCCGTTGAATGAAAAATCGAAATTGACAGCAATGAAACCACTTTCGGCGAATTGCTCACAGACATAAGGAATAAAACCCCAATCTTTGAAGGATTTGAATCCATGCGAAAAGACCACGACAGGCACAGAAGACTTCAACTCGTCGTCGAATCTGATGTCTGTACGTATTAAATTTCCATTACTGTTGAAAATTCTGCGATTAACTAACTGAATCATTATTTATTTTTTTGCGGTCAAAGTCACATCAAACATCATTTCAGTTTTTTCTTCACCGCGTAGAATTTTCACTTTGAGAACATCTCCGGCTTTGAATTCGCGGATTTTGTACATAAAATCGTGCAAATTTTTGATGCTTGTACCTTCAATTTCCGTGATAATGTCATTTTTGAGCAAACCTGCTTTGTCTGCGGGACTTCCGGGACTTGCACCACCGATTTTGCAACCAAGCGGGCTTTCCTCAAAATCGGGAATTATACCGAACCAAACATCAGCATATCCGCTTTCGCGTCTTGGTTGATGACTGGATGCCGTAGTAACGGCAGTGAATTCAAAATGTGCGGGATAATCAGCGATTGATTGAGTAAATTGGCGAATGAAATCAACTACGAGCGCCGAACCTTCGTAGTTAAGTTTGTTCCATGTGTCGGTCGGCTTGTGATAATCTTCGTGCAAACCTGTGAAGAACATCATCACGGGCTTATCGTTAGAATAGAAACTTGCATGGTCACTCGGTCCGTAAGCATCGCTTGCACGAATCAATTTGAATTTGTTCAAAGGTTCGAGCGAATCAATCACAGAGGCGAAATTGGGCGATGTTGCAGTGCCAAACACGGTCAATTCATCGGCGCGAAGTCTTCCAATCATGTCCAAATTCACCATTCCGACAATATTTTCCATACCTACAAAAGAGTTTTGTGTAAAATAGCGCGAACCATTCAAACCTGTCTCTTCAGCTGTAAAAGCTGCAAAAATCAATGAGCGGCGTGGAGGATTTGCAGCGAAATAATGAGCTAACTCGATTAATCCGGCTACTCCAGATGCGTTATCGTCAGCACCGTTGTGAACCATTTGGCGCTTTCCGCGATATTGCGAAGTCGGACCGCCATAACCGAGATGGTCATAATGCGCCCCGATGACGACATATTGGTCTGCTAATTTGCTATCTGTCCCTTTTACATATCCTACAATGTTATGAGTCGGTGCTTTCAAGTCTTTCAAATCTGTTTGCAAAGTGACTTCGGTGTTGGGGATATGCATGCTCATTGGCTTTTTATTTTTCATGATAGTGTTTTCGAGTAATTGCAGTGGATGCTCTTTGGTAAATAATTTTGACAAAGTCTGTCTCCATGCTTGGACAGCGACTATGCCCGCTTCACTGCCGATATTCTCGAAATTCAGACGCTCGAAAACGTTCATCGAATCACCTTGAATTTTCACCATTATTACTCCGATTGCTCCTTTGCTTTTTGCGTTTGATAATTTGTAGCGCAAACTGCGAAAGTTGTTGAATTCCGTATCGGGCTTTTCGCCATCGGGTGTTTCATTGAGCAATACTACAATTTTGCCGGTAACATCAATTCCTTCATAATCATCATAATTAAGATTGGGAGCACTTATGCCGAAACCCACAAAGGCAACTTCTGCTTTGACGCTCGCATTTTGGCTGTATGCAAGTGGCATAAAATCCTGCCCTACTGTCCATGGTTGAGCAACGCGAGGCAAACGCTCTTTTGGAATTCCCGGGCGGATGATTGTTGTTTCGACGATTACAATATTGCTGTCGCCGAGTTCTTTGCCGATAACAACGTCCAATTCTTGCTTGTATGAATCTTTGAACATTTTCAAACCTGCCAAACGGAATTGATTTTCAATGTAATCTTCGGCGAGTTTCATTTCCGGAGTGCCCGGAAATCTGCCTTTCAATTGGTCGCTTGCTAAAAACTTGACGTGGTCTCGGAGCTTATCTTTCGATGTTGTTTGGACTTCAAGGCTTTGAAGAGTGCAGTTGAACCCTAAAATTAGAGCTATTACGGGAAGAAAAAATCTGTATAAAATATTCGTTTTCATATCGTACCTAACATATTTTTAATTAACTCTTTCAAAAATAACTTATTATTACAATATTTTCAAGAAAATACGCCACAATATTAATAATAATTGCTGATTTTCGTATTTATCAAACCGAGAATCATTCAAAATATAGACGTAATAGGGCATAATAGATAAAATGAAAATTGCAGTTTTGTTATCAGGTGGAGTTGACAGCTCAGTAGCATTAAATTTGCTCAAGTCGCAAGGGCATGAATTGACGGCTTTTTATCTCAAAATCTGGCTTGAGGAAGAGCTTGCTTTTTTGGGTGATTGCCCTTGGGAAGAGGATTTGGATTTTGCACGGAAAGTTTGCGATGCTGCCGGAGTTCCGCTCGAAATAGTAAATATGCAGGAGGAATACCTCAATACTGTGGTCGAATACACGATTACTGAGCTAAAAGCCGGAAGGACGCCAAGCCCGGACATTATGTGCAATCGTCATATCAAATTTGGTCAATTTTTCTCGAAAGTTGATTTGCTCAAGAAATTCGATAAAGTTGCCTCGGGACATTATGCCGCAATCGAAGAAGTTGACGGATTGTTCTATTTGAAGGAATCGCCTGACCCTGTGAAGTGCCAGACTTATTTTTTGACATATTTAGACCAATCGCAGCTTTCGAAGATTCTTTTTCCGCTCGGACCATATAACAAGGCTCAGATTAGGCAATTGGCTAAGGATTTTGATTTACCGAATTCACAGCGCAAGGATTCGCAAGGGATTTGTTTCTTGGGAAAAATTAAGTATAATGATTTCATCAAATTTCATCTTGGCGAGAAAATTGGCGACATTGTCGAAATCGAAAGCGGCAAAACGATTGGCAAACACAAGGGTTTCTGGTTTCATACTATCGGACAAAGGACAGGATTGGGTTTGAGTGGCGGTCCTTGGTATGTTGTCAAAAAGGACATTGAGCAAAATATAGTTTACATTTCAAAAGATAGCCAAACTAACAAGACCTCGCACGATAAATTTGCCGTTTATAATTTGAATTGGATTACCACTGCACCCGCGACCGATACTTTGCAAGTTAAAATAAGGCATGGAGCTCAGAAATACAATTGCAAAATTCAACTGTTACCCGATAACCGTGCATTAGTAGAATTGGACGAACCCGACCAGGGGATTGCGGACGGACAATTTTCTATTTTTTACGATAATGGATACTGCCTTGGCGGTGGTGTTATTGAGCAATTGCCCGAATAACCAACTTGTCGTGAATCTGCTGCAAATCTAATGAAGTATCACAAGTGATGATAATCGAGTTGCCCGTTGGGCTTTGGTAGAAATCAATTTTCGGCTTCGTGATGCCAAGTTCAACCATTTTGGAAATTGACATTATATCATCATTCAAACTCAAATTTTCACCCGTAATCGCACATCCGAAAATTGCTTCGGGAGTTTTTCCGTTTGACTGAAGCACCATCAAATTTGTTTTGTCCGGTACCATTGCGATAATCAGTCCCTTATATGCAATTACTGAGCTATATAAAATCGTAGAATTCGTTGCCATTATTCGCTGCGAAAGATTATGCACTTCATTTGTACAAGCTTTTACATCGTCAGCCGAAATCCGGAAAATATATAAATTTTTTA
The DNA here is from genome assembly GCA_023957315.1 of Candidatus Kapaibacterium sp. Lineage (NCBI taxonomy): Bacteria > Pseudomonadati > Bacteroidota > Eximiradiia > Eximiradiales > Kapaibacteriaceae (SeqCode) > Kapaibacterium (SeqCode) > Kapaibacterium sp. (SeqCode). The sequence continues at coordinate 85,098 of JAMLHE010000010.1, read as the reverse complement.
AATTGATAATCGAATGAATTGCAGATTCCGAGTCAACATCTTCGTTGATAATCTTAGTCCCAGAAAAGGCACTGTTCATCGTATTCATGACGTTTACAGGGATTTGGGCTTCCAAAGCCGGCAAAATAGTCTTGGGATGAAGAACTTTTGCCCCAAAATATGACATTTCGAGCATTTCGCTGATTGAAATTTTGTCTATACTTTTGGCATTTGGGACCAATCTCGGGTCGGCTGTCATCACTCCATTAACGTCAGTATAAATATCAATCGAATCAATTGCATAGTCGTTTTTCGCCATACAAGCACCAATTATTGATGCCGAAAAATCCGAACCGCCTCTGCCAAGAGTCGTTGTTTTCAATTGTGTGCTTCGCCCAATGAATCCTTGCGTAACAGCAATATGATAATCACCTTCAATCATTGGCTCAATGAGTTCACTTCTAATCTTCTCGGTAATCAAGTCGTATTGCGGGTTTGCGTGACAATAATTGCTATCGCTTATCATAAAATCTCGCGAATCGGCAAGATATGATTTGATTCCTGAATCTAACAGTGCAAAATGAATGACCGTGGAGGAAACCAATTCACCCTTAGCCAGAGCCGAATCAATTGCCGAGCCGTGGCATTCTTTCAAAAAACTTATGCTTTCCAATAATTCATTCAATTCATTCAGATGAGTTTGTACCTGATGCTCCGCTTGACGGATTAGCTCAGAATCCGTAATTACTTCCTCTATCAAACCTAAAGCTCGCATTTCAATTCTATAAACGAATTCTTGAGCTTTTGCCAAATTGGTCAATGCAATTTCCGTAGATTCGCTAATCAAATCAGTTACTTTGGCAAAAGCTGAAAAAACAGCAACCGAACCTTTGGGAGAGGATTTGATTATTGAAATAAGCTGCTTAATTGCAAATGCCGTACCGACAGATGTGCCACCGAATTTGAGGATTTTGGGCATATTACAAATCAATGAATGATGTCAAATGTTCTGCACTTTTCAAATGCACCAAAACACCATCGGCAACAAGTTCGGCAACGGCTTTTTTTGCACTTTCGACCGTAATTTTGCTTTTGAATGCGAAATGCCAAATGTCAATCGGACTGACTGATATTTGCAAAGCGAGAATTTGAGCCAAACTCATTTGCTTTTTTTCCAAGAACAATGTTTTCGATGATTCGACCAAGAGCTTTGATTCATCGTCCACCATATGGTCTTCGGTGAAGTAGTAATTGTCGTTTTTGGTCAAATCGCAAATTAAGAAACCACGATAATCGGAATAAATCAAGAACGGCAAAAAAGCAATACTTACTACGTATGGTGAGATTGCTTCATCTTCCCATAAGTCATCCCATACGGGTCTATCGGCTAATTTGAGCCATTCGAAGAATTCGATTTCGCGATGAGGCAGATTAATCAATGTGGATTTGGGCAAATAATCCATAACTATTTTTGCTTGTGACGGAGAAGCAGAACTGAACAACTCTTCGGGCAAAATTACTAAGCCGTCTTGAGCTACAAGTTTTTTGCAAATTTCGTGTATTTGTAAATCGGTCAATTTTTTTCTGAATTTGTTGATATTTATTATGTAAAAATAAACAATATAGTTCAAAAATTAGTGCATTTTGGCAAAAATGATGTGCAATAATGTATTGGCAAATCTGTTTATATGAATTTGAAAAATCCGATGTCATTTTTGAGCAAAATATGGAATCCTGAGCATTATCATGGTGCAAACAAACGAGGAACTTTCTTCGAGGGTTGGTATTACAAAAATGTCAGCTACAATGGCGAAAGCATTGTATCAATAATCCCGGGAATTTTCAAATCCAAGGACAAATCCAAAGAACACGCATTCATACAATTCATTGATGGCAAAAGCAACCAAACTACATATTACCGATTTGATTTAAAAGATTTCCGAGCATCTGATAAACCTTTTGAAATCCAAATCGGAGAATGTGTATTCAATAATCGCGAAATTTTTATTGATATTCGCCGAGAGGATTCATTAACTTACGGTCACATTAAATTGAGTGATTTGACTCCTTGGCCCGTTACAACTTTTTCGCCCGGTGCAATGGGATGGTACGGATTTGTACCCACAATGGAATGCAATCACGGCGTATTGAGCATGAATCACAAAATCGAAGGCAAACTCTTAGTCAACGATAAAGTTTATATTCTTGCTCGGGGCAAAGGTTACATTGAAAAAGATTGGGGCAAATCATTCCCGTCCGCTTATGTATGGATGCAAAGCAATCACTTTACGCATAAGGGTACTTCTTTCATGGCTTCGGTAGCGAGAATTCCATGGGTAGTAGGCTCTTTCAAAGGTTTGTTGATGGGACTGTTGGTGAATGATAAATTATACAGATTTGCAACTTATACCGGTGCGAAACTTTCTCATTTGGAAATTAATGATGAAATGATTGATTTCCGTGTTTATGACAGCAAATATATCCTAAATGTGAAGGTCAAAAGGGCTGCCGGTGGATTGCTCAAAGCGCCGTATGAAAAACAAATGCTCGAACGAGTAACTGAATCCTTGAACTCGGAAATCGAACTCGAACTTTACAAGTTTAAGGGTCGCAATTCGGAATTAATCTATTCGGACCATGCAAAGTATTCCGGTTTGGAAGTTACCGGAGACGCAAGTTACCTCAGCTTACCTAAAAACTCTTAATAATTTTTATTTTTACTAAAAAATAAATCAAATCACTTGTTGTCTATTTCAGTTTGATTTTTCAATAAATAGCAAAACGAATGACTAAAAAAGAAAGTACCAAACGAGATTTAATCGGCAATTTTTTATTGATTGTCGAAAAATTAGGGAACGCTCTCCCACATCCTGCTACTTTGTTTGCACTATTGGCTATTGCAGTCGTTATAATGTCATGGATAGCCTCTTTGATTGGTTTCACAGCTGACCATCCGAGTACGGGCGAATTAATCGAGCCTGTAAACTTATTATCCGAGCAAGGCATACACATGATAATCACCAAGATGGTGACAAATTTTACGTCATTTGCTCCACTCGGTACTGTATTAGTTGCAATGTTGGGTATCGGAATTGCCGAGAGTTCGGGTTTGATTGGTACTTCTTTAAGGTTGCTTGTTATTTCGTCTCCTCGCAAATTATTGACTTTCGTAATTATACTCGCAGGTATTATTTCCAATACTGCAAGCGAAGTTGGTTATGTTTTGCTTGTTCCTTTGGGTGGTATAATTTTCCATGCCGTAGGCAGGCATCCTATTGGGGGCATTGCTGCTGCTTTTGCAGGTGTTTCCGGTGGATATAGTGCAAATTTATTATTAGGCACAATTGACCCACTTTTAGCAGGGCTATCCGAAGAAGCCGCTCGAATCATAGACCCAAGTTATACTGTCAATCCCGCTTCAAACTATTATTTTTTAGTTGCTTCAGTACCATTGATTGCACTCGCTGGCACTTGGGTTACAGAGAAAATTGTTATGCCGAGATTAGGCGATTATGAGGGTACGCTTGAAAAAGAAGAGTTGCGGAAACTAACACAAAGCGAGAAAAAGGGGCTGATGTATGCTATTATTGCATCACTTATATTTGCAGTTGTTTTAGCTATCGGTGTCATCCCCGAAGATGGCTTCCTGCGTGGTGATATTGACCCAGAGACAGGGGTTCGCAGCGTATTGCGTTCGCCGTTTATGCGCGGTATCGTTGCATTTATTTTCCTTGGGGCAGCATTTGCAGGTATTTCATATGGAATTGGTGCAGGAACTATAAAAAGCGATTCGGACGTAATGCGAGGAATGGGTAAATCAATGGAAGCACTCGGTCTATACATCGTGCTTACATTTTTTGCAGCTCAATTCGTAGCTTACTTCAATTGGACTAATCTCGGAAAAATATTTGCAGTAGAAGGGGCGCTTGTATTGCAATCGTCAGGATTGGGACCAATACCGCTTATTTTAGCTTTTATTGCCCTCACCTCGGTAATGAACCTTGTTATGGGGAGTGCATCGGCAAAATGGGCACTGATGGCACCAATTTTCATTCCCATGTTTATGCTTTTGGGCTATTCCCCGGAGTTTGTCCAAGCGGCTTACCGCGTTGGCGATAGTGTCTCAAACATAATTTCGCCTATGATGTCCTATTTTGCATTGATAGTAGCATTTTTTGCAAAATATGATAAAAAAGCAGGAATCGGCACAATTGTATCGGTAATGTTGCCTTATACTTTCGTGTTCTTTATAGCTTGGTCTATATTCATGATTATATGGATACTCTTAGGATTGCCGGTTGGTCCCGACGCACCGCTGTTCATAGACATACCTTAATAAAAAGAAATTTATTAGATGGGCAATTCTATTCTGAACGAGTTGCCCATTTGAGTGCTTGATTGAGCGATAATCTTTCCTTTGAGCAATTCTGTAATCATTGCCGCAGTCAACAAACCCAACCGAGTTTCGCGGCTTTCTTTGATTTTGAAATAATTTTCTAATGATTCCTTCGGGATTACAGCGCCATTATCAACGATTTCGATTAAGAGTTTGTTCTTGTCTATACCAACTGCCAGTTCGAGCCTGCCGTTATTTCCCGATACTGAGGCAGCATCAATTCCGTTGGAGATAAGAATTTGCAACAATGAATACAAGGCATACTTGTCAGTTTTTATTTTATCTAAATTCCCGGCAAAACTGAGATTGATGGTCACGTTTTGAGATGATGCAACTTCTTTGAATTCGGAATAAACTTCTTCGATTATTTTGTTAATATTTTGGTTTTGAAAATTGATTTGATAGCCTTTGGCAATCGTTACAAAAATATTTATAATTTTGTTCTTTATTTCGAATTTAGTACGCAAATTTGCCCAAGCTTTATCGAGTACTTCTTTAGTAGAAGTGTTGCGAAGATTTTCGTAATCGTCTAAATATCTGTTCTGTTCTAAGAGTAATAAATCGATGTTGCTTTCCAAAGCAAGGAATGTAGTCGAAACAGCATCTTGTTCCAACATCAATTTTTCATGTTCGAGCTCTTTGATTTTGCGTAAATCTTGCAAAAAAGCGACTCTACCCATTACGTTTTTCTTAGTACGGATTATGAAAGCATTCATTCTGACGGGGATTTCCGAACCATCAGTAGCAACGATATTGAATTCTTTGTTTTTGATAATGCTTCCGTCTTCGTCATAATCTTCAAAGAATTCCTTTGGCATCAATTCTTGAATTTTTGGAATTCCGGGCTTCCGTTGTAATGACCATTTCAGCATGTCACGGGCGGCAGAGTTGAATATCTGAACTTTACCCCTATGAGTCAAGGCGACAATACCATCGGCAGAACTTTCAATCAAATCTGAATAAAAGTCATGTGCGTGGTGCAATTGTTCTTGAAGTTGGTTCAATTCCGTTATATCGGCAGCGATTTCCATTACATGCGATACGCCATCGGGATTTTTAGCAATTGGAATTGTCGAAATCATCAAATGGGCTTTTTCGCCGGATTTGGTCACCCCGACTTGAGCACCAATTTGCTCCATACCTTCGGTAAATGCAAGAACTGTTGGTGAAGTCATGTATTCGTATCCACGTTTTTTGGATTGCTCGGTGTTAAAGATGCAATGACTTTCGCCGAAAGTGTCGCGGTATCTCTCATTAGCACGAAGAACTTTTAAATTTTTGTCAACTATCGAAATATAGCACGGGACTTTTTCAAACAAAATGTTGAATTCTTTCTGCCAATGACCTGATTCTGCAGTTCCATGGAAAATGCAAAGAACTTCTTTGATATCACCGTTTTGGGCGAAAAGTGGAATGAAAGTCGCAACATTATAGTCTGTTCTGATTTCGTTTGGACTACCGGAAACATATTGAACTGCCTCCTCGCCGGATTCGAAAACTCGCTTGATGTTTAGAATTACATCAGTGTTCGCAAATCTCGACTCCGAAGTTCTTAAGCTTGCATCTTGTTTCATGCCGGTAAGTTCTGCGAACTTATTATTGGCAAGTCGTAATCTCAAATCCTTTTGTATTAGAGCTACACCAAAAGGTAGAAAGTCAAGCAATTCATTTTCCGAAATTTTCATTATTTTTTTCTCATTTTAATATTATTTTTTCACAATTAAAATTTTAAGTAAAGTACGAAAATTTTTCTTACAATACAAGTTAATAGTTAAGAATTCAAATTTAGAAAATTATTTTAAATTAACATATCGAACAGATATTCAATTTTCTTAAATGAATAACAAGAAATAAAGACGTATATTATGTTGAAAAGTGTTATAATAAAAAACAGTTTTCGTAGTGAAGCCCACAATCATGAGTCAAGACAGGTAATTCTAAAGCTCGAACAGCTATATCGAGCAGAAAGTTTTTGGTTTCGCCATCGTCCCGAAAATTATTCGCCCCATTAGGTACGACGCCAGTTGCATATTGCTTGAGATTCATTTCTATCATTTTTTGTGAGTATAGCGTGAAGCTATTATATGTATATCCGTTCTTGTAGAGCATTGTGTTTGCTATCCAAGCATTAATTATAGGCTCGGGGTCTTCTTTCAGCATGTAAAATTTATCAAATCGTTCTTGAAATTTTACAATCAGAGCGTCATTCTTGTGATTTGGCTTTGTATCCAATTTTTGACGCAATTTTTCAGTAAATTCAATTTGATGAGAAATGAAATAATCCATAAGTTGCCTGTAATCATTGATACCGAGTTGTTCGAGTACTGTTTTGTTATCAAGCGATACCATAATCCTTGCGGCTTCGTTCATCAGCTTATAATTTACGGGAATTCTCATCACACAACAGGCAAGCTCTTTTTCGCGAGAATTTCGATGAAATAGTATTTTATTATCGGCATTAGGATAATACTTCGTTACTGACTTTAGGACAGCTTCTGTACCATTTGACATGAAACTATCGCATTTTATTTTTCGTCGGGACATTCTGTGAAGCATCTTGTCCCAAATTTCTGCCGTATCTTCGTTGGCTACGTCATATGCCAGAACAAAGCCCGAAAGAGCATCAATGGCAAATATGGCAAACATTGTGTTGCTTTCATTATCCCCAACCGAACAAGCAAAACTTTTTCCGGCAAGAATGATTTGTTTTGGGTGGTGCGAGTCAACCAATGAATCAATATAATTTTCCCAATGCGGAAATCCTTTCAGATAATCGCGGAGCTTTTGGTTGATTCGACGTGGGGAACTTTTATGCATATCTGCTAAGTCTCGGTATGTACTTCCCAAGAGATAATCTGCCGCCAAATCACCAATATCGGTCTTCTCATTGTCATAGACCAACACCCAAGTTCTGCCGCAATCACGACATCTCATACGTGTCTTACCAATAGGGCTCTTACCGTGTCTTGTAATTCTGTCACTCTTACAATAAATACAATCTATAGTATCACTCATGAATCTTTTTCTTTTGTAAAGCCAAAATCATGCTTCATTTGAAGCATATCAAATTAAGACGTACAAAAAGTAAAATTCATACGTAAAAGTCGAAATCAATTTCGTTTGTTCTTTGGCAGCCTATCCTCAGCTTTCAATTTTTCGTAGCGTTCGGTTATTTCGATTAAAATTTTGTTTCTCACTATATCTTCTTGATTGAACTCAAATACACCAATACCTTTGATACCGCGAATCATATTTGCAAAAAATGGCAATGCAACGTGATTTGCATTTATATCGTATTGGTGCAAATCACCGGATATGATTACTTTGCTGCCTTTGCCCATTCGAGTTGTAAATAGCATTATTTGGCGAATGTCTGCATTTTGGGCTTCATCAAGTATCATCAAAGTGTCGTCGAAAGTTGCCCCTCTCATAAAAGCAAGTGGGCGGAATTCAATTACATTGTCTTTCAGTAGTTTATCGAAAATTTTCTTTTTTAATAATTTTTGAAAGGTTATCCTGAAACTTTCGTAATGCGGGTCAATTTTGCTTTCGACATCTCCCGGCAAAAAGCCCAGCTTCTCACCTGCTTCTTGCAATGGCTTTGTTAGTATTACTTTGCTGAATTGGTTCTGTTTCAATGCAATTGTTGCATAGTAGCAATCAATGAATGTCTTTGATGTTCCGGCAGGACCTGTGCACAAAATTATGTCGTTTTCATTGATTACTTTAATCAATTCCACCTGCTTTTTAGAAAGCACGATATTACGCAAAGTGTTGTCTGATTCTACATCCATGGGCTTGGATTGTCTTTCGATTTTCTCGGTCTCTGTTTCATCTCGGCGGATTCGTTTTGTCATATAGTTTTATCAAAAATAAAATGAAAATTAATGAAAAAACAAAGATAAGCATGGATTGTCAAGTAGAAAAATTAAAATAAAGTTAAGAAATTCAACTCATTAAGAATGTGATATACAATGTTTATAAAAGTATGAAATTCAGATTCTATACTATATAAAGCTTTTTTTTGTATTTTTGTAAGATTGGAAAAACTGAAATTGGACATATAATAAGATAAGATGGCAAAACCACTAAACATTCTGTTCGTATCGAGTGAAGTATTCCCTTTTGCAAAAGAGAGCGGAATTGCCGATGTATCTTATGCTTTGCCGATTGCGTTAAGGCATATGGGACATGATGTAAGGTTGATGTTACCCAAATATGGTACAATTTCCGAACGTAGAAACCGAATTTATGAGATAAACAGATTACGCGATATACCAATCGAATTAGGCGATAAAATTGAATTTACCACAGTTAAGTCCACATCAGTTGTTAGTCCGGGCACAAAAGTTCAAGCATATGTAACATCGCACATTGGATATTTCGAAGAAAAAACGGGTGTTTATCACGACCCTGAAACTTGGATTGAATATCAAGATAATGCCGAAAGATTCATTTTTTTCAACAAAAGCGTAGTCGAAACTTGCAATTTGCTTGGTTGGTTCCCCGATATTATTCATTGTAACGATTGGCAAACAGCACTTCTTCCGGCATTAATCCGCACCTCAGGAAACGAAAAGTTCAAAAATACAGGCACTGTGTTTACCATTCACAATTTCTATCGTCAAGGTGTGTATGGATTACACGAGTTTGCAAAGACAGGATTGGATAAAAGTGTGTTACCGAATTTTAAACATAAAAATCAATTGAATTTAATGAAGGGTGCCATTCATTATTCGAATTATATCACTACGGTCAGCCCAACGTATGCTCAGGAGATTTTACAGGATAAGAAATATTCCAACGGGTTGAACGAAGTGCTCAAAGAGCGCATCGACAGTTTCAAAGGTATCTTGAACGGGATTGATTCCGTTGGCTGGAATCCGGCTCGCGATACATTAATAATAGAAAAATTCAAGAAAGATTACGAAACTTTCAAAACAAGCAACAAGATTGCATTATGCAAAATTTTCGGACTTGAATTTAAAAAGGATGTTCCACTTTTTGCAATGATACCCCGAATTGGCTATCAAAAAGGTGTTGGGTTGATTATCGAAGCGGCAGATGAAATTTTCTCGAAAGATATCCAGTTTATTTTGCTGGGTCAAGGCGATGCTGATTTGAAAGAACAGTTGACTGAAATTGCAAAAAAATACCCTGAAAAAGTCAAGCTCAGATATGAGTTTAACGAGGATTTGTCTCATCAGGTAGAAGCCGGCTGCAATTTTTTCCTAATGCCATCGCAATACGAACCATGCGGTCTGAATCTTATGTATTCGATAGTTTACGGAGCTATACCAATAGTCCGAGCTACGGGTGGAATGAAAGATATTGCAATAGATGTCAGTAACGAACTTGAAGGCAATGCAATAGTGTTCGAAGATTACAATTCTAAGGAATTGGCTATCGCATTCAATCGTGCCGTAGAACTTTACTCAAACAATGAATTATTTAAAACGATTGCCGAACGAGGAATGAAAGCAAATTATTCATGGACCGAATCGGCTATAGAATACGAATCAATATACAAATCTATCATAAAAGAACTTTCATGAGTCAATTCTTAAAAATTTTATTGATTGCTTTAGTTGTCGTTTTTGCCCTAAAATTTTCGGGATGCAATGAGCAACCCTCAAAAATTGCAATCAATTTGTTGCCCGATACATCACAAATCAAAGGCATTAGTTCAGCTGATACTCAATTGATTACATCGCAACGAGTTTTTCAAGCCGATTTTCCACTCTTTAATGTGGGTGGAATACTTATTGGGAAATCCAATGGGATAAGTGCTGCTGCGATTTCGAGTTTTGCATTTATTCCCGATACCTTAGACCATTTGAAAATTGAAAATATTGAAAACGTCAAGCTAACAATCTTTCCGCATCGTTATGCTTTTGGTGATACAAATTCCGGCTATTTCGGTTTTGATATTTACCGAATAAACAGACGTTGGGCTAAAGACATTACGACATATGATTCCTTATTTGTGGTTCCTGCTAATTATTATGACCCTATTCCGGTAGCATCATGGTCCGGTAAAATCCTTTTGAAAGATTCTTTGGAAACAGTTTCAATTGATTTAACTAAAGAATTAATTATTGAATGGCTTAGGACTGAAACGGTTTTCATACCTGATTCGGGCAAGGAAGTCAAACGTATAATTCCAAATTATGGATTGATACTAGTTCCGCATCAGCAATGCAATGTAATTCATCGTTTTTACGGAAATTCTCCTACGGCTGATTTTTCTTCTTTAATCAAAGTTGAATATCGCGATGGTAGCGACAGTTTGCGTGAATTGAATTTAATCTCAGGTGTGGATATGACATTCTTAGACATTCCGATGCCGGATACGAGTTATATCGTCATGCAAAATGGTGCAAATTATTGGACTGAATTAGAATTTGATTTGAGTATGATACCTCAGTTTTCGGGAATTCACAAAACTCAACTCACTTTGCACTTCGTTCCCGAGCTATCTTATCGCGGAAACATAAAATTAGACACTACGGTGCTCGAGGCAAATTACTTTATTGATGATTATTTGAATCCTATTTTCCAATTTACAGGTTCAAATGCTCAAAACATAAACGAGTTCTTTTTCCCGAGTTTCACTTCCGCTGTTCAATATTGGAACCGAACTACAGGAAAAGGCTCACTGATTATTATGCCTCATACCTTTAACAACCAAACGCGACAATTGGACAGATATGTATTCTATGGTTTAAATCATCCCGATGTATCAAAACGCCCGTCGCTAAAGGTAATTTACTCAACAAATCCTTCAATGTTTGAATAATAATGATGCTTAAAAGATTAATAATTATATTGTTTGTGATATTAGCCGCAACTCCCGCATTCAGTCAGGGTGGTTTGAATTATTCCATTTTCGGTGTCGGAGACATCAACACCACCGGCAATGCTTCCTATGATGGTGTCGGCGGCACATCTATTGCTTTTCCTTCCGAAAATTCTATTAATTTTCGCAATCCTGCAATGTGGTCATATGTCACTACGACGAGAATCAACGTGGGATACAAGTTCAACCAAACATTAGCATTTTCGGATTTGCAGGATTCATACCAAAATTCCGGTGCATTAAACGGTATCAGCGGATTGTTTATGATTGATACAGCAATGGGGATTGCCGCAAGTTTTGGAATTCATCCATATAGCAATATCAATTATATGATTGCCTCGCCTATTAATGAAACTGTCAATGACATTTATATGGACGGTAGAACGATATACCAAGGCAAAGGTGGAATTTCGATGCTTTATTTCGGTGGCTCAACCAAAATAACGCAATATGTCTCAGTCGGGGCATCAGTATTTTCGACATTCGGGAAAGTGTCCTCATTGCGAAAAACTGAATATTTCGGCGACCCATACGCTTTTACATACATATCATCACGTAATGAATTTTTCAGCGGATTTGGATTTAAAGCCGGATTATCGGTTAAACCAATGTCCAATCTCACATTAGGTTTTTATTTTGAAAATCAACCAAATCTTGATGTAGAAACTGATATTGTATTCGAATCATCGCTATTGCCCGATACATCAATTTCGCGCGTGAATGCAGTTATGATGCCTGATGCTTTCGGATTCGGAATAGCTTATGAAACGGGGAAGTTTATAATTGGCGCCGATTTATCAATGCAAGATTTCTCGAATTTCAACTATAATAATTTGGATAATTCGACCTACAAATCCGGTATGGTACTTTCTGCCGGAATTAACAGGTTAGGGAACAAAAATTTGAGTGCACCTGTGGCAGACAGAATGTCCTACAAATTAGGCGGATATTTCAAACAACATTACTTCTCAGTTTATGGCAACGAAATCACCGAAATGGCTGCTTCCATTGGATTTCAAGTACCTTGGTCGGGAACCTTCATCAGCGATATTGCCCTGACAATCGGCTCACGCGGTACTAAAACCGACGGCTTAATTCTCGAATATTTCGGAAAGCTTTCTGTGGATGTAAGTATTGGCGAAACTTGGTTCAAACCTTTCAAACGCGATTATTAACAAATAATTCCATAGATTATACAAGTCAAAAGCTATTCTTAAACGTTACTATAACGTATTATAAACTTATACTTTGAAAAATGGAATCAATAAATAATTTTCATGCAACAACCGTGCTTGGAGTAATCCGTGACGGTAAAGCTGCAATGGGCTCAGACGGACAGGTAACATTAGGCAATACTGTTGTCAAACATTCTGCCCGCAAAATTCGCAAATTATACAATGGCACTATACTCGCAGGATTTGCCGGAGCGACTGCCGATGCTTTTACTTTGTTGGAAAGATTTGAAGAAAAATTGGAATCTCATCGCGGTAATTTGCAACGCGCTTCGATTGATTTGGCTAAGGATTGGCGTTCCGACAGATTTTTAAGGCGTTTGGAAGCAATGATGGCAGTAATGAACAATACCGAAGCATTTTTATTAAGTGGAAATGGCGACGTAATCGAACCGGACGACAAGATAATTTCCATAGGTTCAGGCGGACCTTACGCTTTGAGTGCAGCTCGAGCAATGCTCGATAACACTTCGATGTCTGCTGCCGATATGGTAAAAAAATCGCTGACTATTGCCGGCGAAATTTGCATTTATACTAATCTCTCCATTCATGTGGAAGAGCTTTAAAATTTTTTTAAAATAATGGATAATACTTTAATATGAACGAAATAATTCAAGAAACTGAAAATCAATCAACGCAACAATTTGTAATTAAAGAAGATACGCAATTGACTCCTCGTCAGATTGTGTCGGAGTTGGATAAATATATAATCGGTCAAAATGCGGCTAAAAAGGCAGTGGCAATCGCTTTGCGTAACAGATGGAGACGCCAAAGCGTCACTGATGATATTCGCGAGGAAATCATGCCTAACAATATCATCATGATTGGTCCCACCGGTGTTGGTAAGACTGAGATTGCTCGCAGATTGGCAAAATTATCGAATGCTCCATTTGTCAAAGTAGAAGCAACCAAATTTACCGAAGTCGGTTACGTTGGACGAGATGTTGAATCTATGATTCGTGATTTGGCTGAACGTTCGGTAGCAATTGTCCGCGAAGAACACACTACCGGCAAAAAGCATGATGCTCAAATTGCAGCCGAAAATCGTATCTTGGATATCCTGATTCCGCCTGTCAAAAGGTCGCCTTCATTCGACACAGCCTCAGAAAATGAAGTTGAGGAAAATGCTCGCACTCGTGAAAAATTCAGAAGTATGCTCCGAAAAGGAGTTTTGGACGAAAGAATGATTGAACTCGATGTGCTCGTTGACCAAACTCCAAATCTGCAAGTGCTCGGTCCGATGGGAATGGATGAAATGGGAATGAACTTGCAAGACATGTTTGGCTCAATCATGCCCAAAAAGAATAAAAAACGCAAAATGAGAGTAGGTGACGCACGCACATTTTTGGAAAAAGAAGAAGCCGAGAAACTAATTGACATGGAAGCCGTTATCAAAGAAGCGATTCGCAGAACCGAAAATTCGGGTATCGTGTTTATAGATGAAATTGACAAAATTGCCTCTAAATCTACTGCCGGAAGTAGTGGTCCCGACGTTTCTCGCGAAGGTGTCCAACGTGATTTATTGCCTATTGTTGAAGGTTGCTCGGTCAACACAAAATATGGTCCTGTACATACAGACCACATACTCTTTATAGCATCGGGAGCTTTCCATGTTTCAAAGCCTTCGGATTTGGTACCTGAACTTCAGGGACGATTCCCAATTAGAGTGGAATTGCAAAGCTTGACCGAAGAAGATTTTATCAAAATTTTGACTCAACCAGAAAATGCTTTAATCAAGCAATACAAAGCTCTGATTGCAACCGAAGATGTTATTCTGGATTTTGACGAAACTGCAATTAAGGAAATAGCCTCTATCGCTGCAACTGTTAATGAAGAAGTCACAAATATCGGGGCTCGTCGTTTGCATACAATTATGACAAGTTTGCTCGAAGACATCATGTTCAATGCACCGGATAATATCGAAGTCGGAACAATCTATATAGATTCGGCAAAAGTTCGAACCACGCTCGACAAAATTGTTACAAATATTGACATTTCAAAATATATTTTGTAGGATTTTTATGACGATAAAAGCTGATACATTTGATGAATACCTCTCGCAAGTTCCTGAAGAGAGAAAAGAAGCGATTGCTCGATTGAGACAGGTGTTGAAGGATAATTTGCCTGTAGGATTTGAAGAAGGTATTGGTAATAATATGCCGGGTTTTGATGTACCGCACACGCTCTACCCGGCAGGCTATCATTGCGACCCTAAACAACCATTACCTTTTGTGGGTTTTGCCTCGCAGAAAAATTTTATCGCTTTTTATCATATGGGCGTCTATGCAATTCCCGAAATCTACGAATGGTTCATAAGTGAATATCCCAAGCATTCTAAGAATAAGTTAGACATGGGCAAAAGCTGCATCCGATTCAAAAAACCGGAGCAAATTCCCTTTGACCTGATAGCTCAACTCGCTCAAAAAATCACTCCCCAACAATGGATTGAAATTTACGAAGCAAATTATAAGCCTAAGAAATAAAAGACATAATAATTTTTGTCCTGTCAGTTGTTACAACTGACAGCCTCATTAAATACAATCTAACCGCAAAGGGCGCAAAGAAGTCTCAAAGGGCACGAAAGATTTTTTTGGTCATTCTGAGCCGAAGGCGAAGAATCAAGCTTTCAAAAAATACATGGATTCTTCGCTTCGCTCAGAATGACGATTGGTGTGGCATAAAAAACCTCCCGAAGCTTTGGAAGCTTCGGAAGGCTGATTGTTTTATAGTTATTTAACTACTTCGTGGTTTAAGTGGGTGCGTATGTTTCTTTCCCCGCATTTCATACGGGGTTATTCATATTTAACCACTTCGTGGTAAAAAATCAAGCCCCTAAACCCACCCTTCGACAGGCTCAGGGGGCGAATTTCAAAATTTACACCATTTTGCGCATAACGAACCAGCCGCCGAAACTTGCAAAAAGAAGTCCGAGTGCGATTAAGCCCCATTCACCGAGAGTGGGGATTGTGGTGAAGATGCGCTGCTGACCGTAGAAAGTGCCGTCAATATTAACCATGTAAGCACGGACATAATATTTTGTACCCAATTGCAAGCCAGTCAGATTTGATGCGAAAATTGTAGAATTGCCTGATGTTGGTCCGGCGCCTTGTTCAGTTATTCCGACATTAACGTCGGTTGTTGGCATTGCTGATGTTGACCAGACAATACCCTTTTCAGTTACATCGTTGTCATCAACTGTTAAATTGATGGAGCCACCGCTAATTGCGGAATTATTTGTGATATTATAAACCGGTTGTGTCGAAATCATTGCTTCAAACAATCCCCAATCTGCTTTCATAGCCACATTTGCGAATAATAATATTGCAATATATATAATTAATTTTTTCATTTTTTCCTTGGTCTTTATTTAAAATTGATTAACATTAATTATACTTATCTCATAATATGTTCCCATATCGTTAATCGTGACTTGTTCATCAGTCATAGGTAGATATTCAGTGCCGTCGAAGAAACGCAATATACTATTTGTATTCAATGTCTTAGGAGAAATTGCCGATTTATCCATACGTAAAATAATTGTAGCATTTAAATTATTATCGCCGGCGACGTCCCAAAATAGCATCGGGTCTTTAATAGCGCCGGGAACTGATTTCTCGACCATTCTGACCCTAATCGGAGTTGTCGGTGCATTTCCTGAAATAATTTTCAATGTGTAATGATTTGTTCCGTCGCCCATCGGGAAATCACGTTGGACACTTGCTTGTGCGTTTTGCGATAAGTATCCGGTTGAAACTGCAGTAATTGAATGATTTGTTCCGATAATTTGTCCTTGAACAAATAAATTTCCGGTACCGATTGTAATATTTTTATCTGCTCCAACTAAAGTCAAATCACCTATGATAGATGATAAATGATTATTAGTAATTGTGGCGGATGATTCGACAGTTATATTTTCAAAAAGAATTGAATCTGGACTTGTACCTGAAATAATTGAATTTCCGGTACCATTGAAAACAACTTTACCATCAGAATCTCTATTGATAAAAACTCCACCTGAAGGAGCATTATTTACAAAATTACCGGTAATAAAAATATCGCCATCTAAATCAATTTCACCATTATTGCTTGCATCGCCAAAATTTGTATAATTACCACCGGATATAAGCAATTTTGCACCGCTCTCAATCACGATTGTGGCACCGTTGTTTAAACCTTGTGCACTGGCAAATTGAAAAATCAGAATATATACAAAGGTAATGCAAATTATATATTTTTTCATTAATAAATTTCCTTTAAATTTATATCCATAATTGCGTGATTACAAATCTTACAAAATGGAATGACTAAAATTTAGTCTAATTTTTTAATCATGATTGAAGCATTTACATTTGTTTGAGTACCACCTGCTAATGTTTGTAAAGTTATCGCTGCTGCTGAAGTATGATTTCTAACAGTCAAAACATCGCCGGCTTCCGCTGTAATAATTACCATACCTGAATTTATTTGCGTGCCTGCACCGGAACCGTAAATTGCACTCGCCACGGGTGTACCGTTTAGGAATAAAGCGAACTGACATGGCTCAACACCTGAAACGTTAAAAAATACGGAATAAGTGCCAGCATTAACAATTGTAATCGGAGCTGTGCCCGGTGCATGAGTAATCCCAGCGGTTATATTTCCATTAGTGCTGAACAATATGTCTGCTTCTAAGGCAACGACTTGTGCATCTACATTGTAGATATAAGCGTATTCTGCCAAGCCTTGTGATGAAGAACCACTAACTGATGTCCAGATTGTACCGTTAAAATAATAGAAACCGGGTGTAACATCAGTTTGAAAAACCATTAAACCGGTAGCAGGCGTTGTTATCGCATTTTTTTGGACCTCCGTCATACGCGGAATTAATAAACCTTTGTCCGTGGACATAACATCCAACATAGCTGAACTGTGCGGTTGACTTGCGTCATTATTGATACCGACATTCTGGGAAAAGAGCATTACACTTGAGTGCATTAAAAAGCAAAAAATTAGTAAAAAAGATTTCTTCATACAAAACTCCATTTAGTTATAACAAATTTACAATATTGTCTAAGTTAAATATACTACTATTTTTTAGAAAGACAATTTTTAAAGTACACTATAAATAATTTATTTCTCATTGTAAATTTTTCTCGTCCCGTCTTTGTTACAAAGACAGATTGAAATGATGTGCATGATGTTACGGTCTTTGTAACAAGTAACCGGACAATCTAACTCACAGTCATCGGAATAATAAAAGTATTAAACGCATAATATTTGTAGGGACTTAACAGCGTTCTGTCGGAAATAATCTATTTGCTTGTTTCGTCTATTTTGTATATTTGCTATTCATAAGTTATCATTTATACGAGGAGAGAGATTATGAAAAAGTTCAATTCTTCGGTTTTTGCGATTATTATTATTTTGATTTTCATTTCATATTTGGGAATCAGAACAGAGCCTGAAAGTGTTGACCATTCTGCGATGATTTCGGGTCCATTTACAACGCCACAGGATATTACAAAAGCATGCATAGGATGCCATGTCGACGAAGCTGCCGACGTGCTTCAATCACGTCATTGGTTATGGTTGGGCGAAGAGTATGAAGCAGATGGCAAGGTCATGGTTAGAACCGGTAAGAGAAACGGTTTCAATAATACATTCATAAACATCAATTCAAACGAAGAGTCATGTACAAGTTGCCATCCAAGCTTCGGATGGAAGGATGCGACCTTCGATTTCACAAATCCCGAAAACATTGATTGTCTTGTTTGCCATGATAATTCAGGTATTTACAACAAGTTAATTCGAAATGGAAGCGCCCCCTTTTCCGGCGATGATTTGCTTAAAGCAGCCCAATCAGTCGGCAAATCTAAAGTTAGCAATTGTGGGACTTGCCATTTCGAACGTGGCGGTGGTAAAGATTTGAATCATGGTGGCTTAGAGATTGCGCTGCTCGATGACAAGAAGAAACTTGACGTTCATATGAGCGAGCAAGGATTTGATTGCGTGAGTTGTCATAAATCCGAAAACCATAAAATCAAGGGTGCAGGGCACGGCTCGATTGCTGCGGGAACAAACCATATATCTTGCACAGATTGTCACGACAATAATAAGAAAGAAATTCACAGAAATAAGCTACTTGGAAGACATTTAGATGCCATAGCTTGTGAAAGTTGCCATATTCCAAGCATTGCAAAAGAAAACTATACTTTGACGGGTTGGAATTGGAAAACAGCCGGATTGAAAGAAGATACAAATTTAGATGACGCACATTTGTCATATTCGAAGATGCGAGGCGATTTAAATTGGGAAAAGAACGTGAAGCCCGTTTACAGGTGGTTTAATGGTAAAGCCGATTATTATGAGATTGGAGATAAATTCGAATCGCAACCAATTCAAATGAATGTGTTAAATGGCTCTATAAGTGACTCAAAAGCAAAGATTTATCCCTTTAAAATTATACGCGGCAAACAGATTTATGATGTTGTGAATAATTATTTGATTGTACCAAAACTATTTGGCGAAGATGGTTTTGAAAATGGCTACGATTGGAACAAAGCTGCTGAAAATGGTATGAAAAGCGTCAATCTTGCCTATTCAGGGAAATTTGATTTTGTGGAAACAGTAATGCTCCAGCCAATACATCATATGGTAGCCCCAAAATCACAGGCAATTAAATGCACAAGTTGCCATAGCAAAAATGGAATAATGGATTGGAATGAGTTAGGATACAGCGAGGACCCGATGAAAAAGGGCGGAAGAGTAAAAAATAAGCTAATTAAAGATTAAATAGAACAGAAGAATCATTAATATCAAAACCTTCCGAAGCTTTGGAACCTTCGGAAGGTTGATTTTTATTTATAGATATTCAAGCCCTTCGGGCTTGTAAGAGGGCGAGTATGCTTCGCTCCCCGCATTTCATACGGGGTTATTAATATTTAACCACTTCGTGGTAAAAAACCATAACCAAACCCCAATCCCCTAAGCCCACCCTTCGACAGGCTCAGGGGGCGAATTTCAAAATTTAGACCATTTTCCGCATTAAGAACCAGCCACCGAAGCTTGCGAAAAGGAGTCCGAGAGCGATTAAGCCCCATTCACCGAGAGTGGGGATTGTGGTGAAGATGCGTTGCTGACCGTAAAAGACGACTTCGGCTTCGGATTCATCGGTTGTGATTAAATATGCACGAACATAATATTTTGTACCTAATTGTAAACTCGTCAGATTTGTAGCGAAAATTGTAGAATTGCCTGATGTTGGTCCGGCGCCTTGTTCGGTAATTCCGTCATAATCTAATATTGTTGGCATTGATGATGTTGACCAGACGACTCCTTTTTCGATGACATCGTTGTCATCAACTGTTAGATTGATTGAACCACCACTTATTGCCGAATTATTAGTGATATTATAAACCGGTTGGGTTGAAATCATTGCTTCGAATAATCCCCAATCTGCTCTCATAACTACATTTGCGAATAATAATATTGCGATATATATAATTAATTTTTTCATTTCTTTTATTCCTATTTATTTATTATCTTTAATTTAAAATTTATTTACATTAATTATTATTATTTCGTAATATGTTCCCTCGTCGTTAATCGTAACTTGTTCTTCAGTCATCGGTAGATATTTATCGCTATCGAAAAATCGCAATATGCTGTTTGTATTCAATTTCTTAGGTGCGATTGCTGATTTATCTATACGGAAAATAATTGTAGCATCCAAATTATCGTCACCATCAATGTCCCAAAATGGAATTGGAACTTTAACTGCCCCGGGAACGGATTTCTCGACCAATCTGACCATGATTGGATTTGTTGGCGCATTACCACAAATAATTTTTAATGTATAATTATTATTTCCGTTGCCCATCGGGAAATCACTTTGGACATTTTGCACTGCAGGAAGAATCAGCTTTCCTGTGCTCGGTGTTTGGATTAATCCACCTGTTAAATCACCATCTAAATCAAAATCACCATCTCCAATTACGAAAGTATATCCAGTCATATCAACGTCACCGGTGTGAGAGTAGTTGGAGATGTTGACAGTAGCACTCGGGCAAGCTGCAATAAGAGCATCCGCAAGATTGGCGAAATGAGTATAGCCCCAATTTGGAGTAGATGAATTATAATCATCGCTTACCCAAACTTCATCATTGCACAATGGGTCAACTCCGTCAGTCCATTCAAACGCACCTATATCAATAGTTGTATTTTGGATACGGTCTTCGCCACGGACATCAAAAGGTTCAGAATTGTATGAATTGTTACCGGAATTTACTGCAGGAGAAATGCCGTATAATCTAAAATCATCAATTGCAGCGTTTACGAATAAAGGATTATCGGTAATTGAGTTAACATCCGGATTAAAAGCACTACCTGCTTGGATATAAATATCATTAGTCCCGTTTGAATAACACGAATAATTCAGAGTTGCTGTTCCATTAGATTCTATGAAGATTTCATTACCATCAGAATTAGTTGTATTTTCATAAATAATGCAGTTATTAATTATTGGGGCTGAACCATTAATCCAAAAAGCACCACCTTTATTATTTGCATGATTTTTTGCAAATGTAACATTATTAAGTGAAGTAACGCCACCACTCCATAGCCCAATTCCACCTCCACCATCAATTGCGAAATTATTTGCCATCAAACAATTAGTGTAAGTTGAATTACAGGTTTGAAGTTGCATCACAGCTCCGCCCAAATTACCCCTATTATTCAGAAATATGCAATTTGTAAAAGATGAAGAAGAATTAGTCAATAATACTGCACCACCAAATTGACTGGCTCTATTATTTGTAAAGATTATATTAAAGAATATAGGTGAGGAATTATTATTGTAAATACCTGCACCACGACGAAATTCATCAACTGCACCAAGAGCATATCCACCGGAAATTGTAAATCCATCCAATACTGAATTATTAGTCAAAGCCAATCCATTCGGATGATAGAAAACATGATAGCAATTGTCAGTTTTATTTGTGAATAAATCATCAACTATATCATCACCGTTCAGGTCGCCACTGAGTATAGTCTCGTTGGCTCCTCCTTCGCCAAAATCTGTTCGTTGACTTACAGCAGTTTCTGTTCCGGCAAATCCGCCATAAATTTCTACACCTTCTATCATTCGGAAATGATTGAATCTCGAACCACCTCCTAATCCGTAATCATAGCTTGGTTTGTAAGTTCCTGCGGCTACCCAGATTTGGTCGCCAGACAGAGCATCATCAAGTGCAGATTGGAAAGATGTAAATGCATCATCCCAGCTTGTACCGTTGTTGGCGCCGCTTGCGTCATGTTTTACAAAGATAAATGTACCATCAGGGTCAGTGTCTGAATTGTATTCATAAGCTCCCATATCAATTGTTCCTACTTGCGTATAGTCGGTGCCATCTAATTTTCTAGGGAATCCATTGCCACGAATATCAAATGCTTCCGAATTATAAGAATCGTCACCGGCATCTATAACCGGTGAATTACTTGCAATTCGGAAATCACCTGATGCCGGATTGACAAATTTGGGATTTGAGGTGATTGAATTAATATCCGGATTAAAAGCACTACCTGCTTCTATATATATATAATTTGTCAAATCAGAATAGCATGAATAGTTTAGATTTAAAGTACTATTATTATCTAAATAAAATTCATTACCGTTTTGATTGGTCGTATTATTATAAACTATGCAATTATTCATTGTCGCAGTGTTTCCTCTAATATACCCTGCTCCACCACCAGTATTTGAATGGTTATTTGAAATTGTTACATTATTAAATAATGTGTTTGAACCCTCGGAACGGAAGGCTGCTCCAGGGCTATTAGAAAAATTGCCATATAGAAGCACATTTGTAATAGTAGCATTTGAACCATTATATAAAAACAAAGCAGCTGAACCATTAGTTTTGTTTAATTTGATGATAGAATTACTCATTGTGATTGAACAGTTAGTTCTATTTGAAATAGCTCCATACCAATATCCATTGCAATATTTTACTACTAAATTATTAAAAACAGGAGATGAAAATTCATTATGGATTCCGCCTCCTTCTGTTAATGGGTAAGGTCCAATTGCATTTCCACCCATAATTGTGAAACCATCAAGCAGTGCAGTATTATCAACACTCATATTATAAATTACATTATAACAGTTATCACTCATATTTTGAAATGATAAAGTTGCTCCGCTACCTGAATAAATATCGTCTTCCAATAAGTCTCCACTAAGGACTGTCTCATTGGCACCACCTTCCCCGAAGTCCGTTCTTTCACTGACAGCACTTTCGGTTCCGGCAAACCCTCCGAATATCTGGACACCGCTTATCATTTGAAAAGTAAAAAACAGTGGTTCATCAGTAGTACCATCTGCTTCTTTAGAGGGGAAGTACGTTCCGGCAGCTACCCAAATTGTATCACCCGCAGCTGCAGCATCAAGAGCAGCTTGGAATGAAGTTAATGCGTCGTCCCAACTTGAACCATCGTTGTTTCCTGTTGCGTCGTGTTTGACGAAAACTAAAATATTGTCCGGATCTTCAGTACTTGTCCATTCAAATGCACCCATATCAATAGTTGTATTCTGAATTCTGGCTTCTCCTCTTACATCGAAAAGTTCAGAATTTTCGGTATTGTCTCCTGCATTAACACTGTGAGAAGACCCAACCAAACGATAATCTTCATTATCGGGGTCAACAAATTTTGGAGCTGAAAAAATCGTATTGGCGTCAGGATTGACTGCCCCGGAGCCATTTACTTGCACATCATCGCTGCTATTCTTGTAATTAGAATAATACAAATTAATTGTACTGCCATCTGTATATATTTGATGACCTTGGGAAGGAGCATTATTACCCCAAATGATTGAATTGTATATTTCAGAAGGAGTAGAACTGATGCAAAATATCCCGCCACCATTAGTTGCTGAATTATTTGCAATTGTAACATTGACTAAGGTAACAGATGCTGTAGAACTATTTTCAATCCCGCCTCCACTACTGCCTGCCGAATTATTCACAATTAATGCATTTATTAATGTTGGCGATGAGTTAGTAATACTATACAAACCACCACCGCCTGATGTTGCTTGATTATGGCGAATAATAACATTTGTTAAAATCGGACTTGATGCACCTCCATTAAAGACTCCACCACCCCAATAAGCTGTATTATCTTCAATTACGCTATTTGTTACATTGGGAGCAGAAGCAAAGTTATACAATCCACCGCCATGATTAGGTGAATAATTATTTTTAATAATCAGGTTATTAAGATTGGGCGATGCTGTATTATTATGAATACCACCACCTCGCTGATGTTCTGCAGCTCCGTCTGCATAACCATATTGGATGGTAAAGCCGTCAAGAACAGCACTACTTGTTAGTCCCCATCCGCTTGGATGATAGAAAACGTGGTAACAATTGTCAGTATGGACTCCTTCAGTTCCAACGTCACCGCTCAAAATTGTCTCGTTAGCACCTCCATTACCGAAATCAGTTCTTTCACTCACATTGCTTTCAGTTCCGGCAAAGCCACCGTAGATTTCGACACCATTAATCATGCGAAAATGGTATAATCTCGCATCACTTTCATCACCCAATCCATTATCTGTAGAAGGCTTATAAGTTCCGGCAGCTACCCAGATTTCATCACCGGAATTAGCAACGTCAAGTGCCGATTGGAACGATATATAAGCATCAGTCCAACTTGAACCGTTGTTAGCACCTGCTGCGTCATGCTTAACGAAATATGTTGTTTGTGCTTGAACGTAATCAAAAACAAACAAAAACATGAATCCAATAAATACAGCTTGAATAATTCTCTTCATAAATACACTCCTAATCTAAACATTAATATAGTTTTCATATTGTCAATTAGCATGAATGTGGTAGATTGTTTGGTGATGCGAAATACAACACTCATTTATATAAAATTTGGAAATACACCAAGTCTAAAGTAATAATAAACTATGAATCTAAAAATTAAATTTAATTCATATTGATAATCTTAACAATTATGTTATAGCATAGTGTTCCACCAATTAAAATATACTATTTCATTTAAATTAGAGAGTGTAATATATATAAAGCATCATTCAAAGGAACACTATTATCTTTGAATGTTCAAAAAAGAACAATTTTCACGTCCTGTCTTTGTTTTCGTCCTATCTTTGTTTACGTCCTGTCAGTTGATGCAAAGACAGTAGGTGTATTTGTCATTCTGAACGAAGTGAAGAATCCATGTCTTTATGAAAACTTGATTCTTCGACTTCGTCTTCAGAATGACGAATACAAACTTTGCGAACTTCTCTTTCCGTCAGTTGTAACAAAGACGGGACAATAAAAGCTACTAAAGCAATATTTTTGTTAATTTTGAGTTAGTATAAATTTTAATTTGAAATATGAAACTTATTGCAAACGAATTGGGGGGCTCATCAAAATTAGTGCGGGATTATATCCGCTCTGACAATTTTGCTGCGCGCTTTTTACCGAATAATACTCGTCACGATGACAAGCACTTTTTTGATGCTATTTTGAAGAGTAAAGGAGACTATTCAAGGCTTCGCGCAGTTTGCAAGAGCACGATGCAAAATTTGCCCTTGAATGAATTGCAATCCGAGAATCTCGAAAAATTATGCTCAGGGAAAGCATTAGCGGTAGTGACAGGCCAGCAACCGGGACTTTTCGGAGGTCCGATTTACAGCCTGACTAAAGCCTTTTCGGCATTCGATTATGCCCGGAAAATGAAAATTAAACACCCCGAATACGATTTTGTTCCGGTATATTGGGTGGCAGATAACGACCACGACGCTGAAGAAGCGGGCAATGCAACTATCTTTGATAGTAATTTATCCATTGTAAATCTAAGTGCAGATTATGATTCGGAAAATATTAGCATTGCAAACCGATTCTTTGGCGATGATATCACCGGGTTAAAAGAGCAAGTGGCAGATGCGATTAAAAATACTCAATATGCCGATGAAATTATAAAAATGTTAGATGATTCATATGTTGTCGGCAAATCATGGTCTGGAGCATTTGTCAAGTTCATAAACTATTTCCTTGCGGAATGCGGATTTGTATTTATTTCGGCTGAAAAATTTCGGGAGTACGGTCTTTTTGAAAAATTCGCTGAAAAAGAACTCAACAATACCGGGCAAACTGCAAATATTGTTAATCAAACAAATGATGAATTGTTATCGCTCGGCTATCATTTGCAAGCACAAGTTTTCGATATTAATTTATTTTACCACAGAAATAATATTCGCGAAAATATCACTTCTGAAAATCTTGATGATTATAAACAATTATTTAAAGAAAATCCAAATTTATTTTCCCCGAAAGTGTTATTGCGACCATTGATGCAAGACGCAATTTTACCGACTGCAGCATATATTGCAGGTCCGGGCGAATTGGCATATTTAGCACAATTAAATAAATTATATAATTATTATAATATTATTATGCCGCGAATTATACTTCGCCACAGCTTCACAATCTTGGATAATCGCAGTTTACGATTTATCGAAAAATATGATATTAATCCCGAAATATTCAAATCGCACCAAGATGAGTTTATGCAAATTATCCCAAAATATATTTTTAGTGACGAAGCTGAATTAGCGTTCTTGAATGCTGAATTAACTCTAAAACAAATTTATGATGAATTGTCCGGGCATATCATTAAAATTGACAAGAATCTTGAAAAAAGTATGGCATCGGCTTATACGAAATCTGCAGAGCAACTTACCCACATTAGAAAGAAAGCAATAACGTCTCAGAAAAAGTCAAACGAAGAGTTCATTGATAGGTTTATGCAAATTAGAAATCTGATTTTGCCTAATGGTAAATTGCAAGAAAGAGTTTTTGGCATTATAAACTTTGTAGCAATTGCCGGAATTGATGAAATCAAACAAAATTTGAGCAATTTATCAAAGATTTGAACAAGAAATATTTACTTAAAGAAAAAAAGTATGTTGAGATTTGTCATTTTGAAACCTTTAATTAACTGACTCGTATCATTTCAGTATTTTATTAAGAAACGGAAATTATGAAAAAATTATTTGTTTTGATATTTCTGATGTTTTCGAGTATGATGCTTCATGCTCAAGGAGACGGTCTCGGCTCATTATCTGGTTCGGTAACCGAAGAGTTATCGGGCGAGAGTGTCATTTCCTTGACAATCGCGATATTTCCCGATTCAAATGTAACAAGCTCAAAACCTATTGCCGGAGCGGTCTCGAACAAATTCGGTTACTATTCTATTCCGAGAATAAAACCCGGCAGCTATTATTTAGTAGCTCGGGGCGTTGGTTATGCCACTTTTATCGAAAAAATATCCATCGTAGCGAATGAATCAGTACGCCGAAATATCAAAATGAAAGTAGAAGATGTGCGGATGCAGGAAATAACCGTCGAAGCGCAACGTGAAGAGCCATCGGTAGCACGAATTTCCACCGTTACAGTCACTCCGGATTTTGTCAGCAAAATGCCCTCGCTTGGTGGAGAAGTTGACGTATTCAGAGTGCTGCAACTATTGCCCGGTGTGCAACAAGCAAGTGAGCTTTCAAGCGGGCTATACGTTCGCGGGGGCTCGCCGGACCAAAATTTGAATCTACTCGATGGTGTAATTGTTTATAATCCATCGCATTTGGGTGGATTTCTGAGCGTCTTCAATGCTGATGCACTTCGCGATATTAAGCTAATCAAAGGTGCCTTTCCGGCTGAATACGGCGGAAGATTGTCGAGCGTGCTCGATATGACGATGAAAGAGGGTACGAAAGAGAAATTCTCCGGTTCAGGCGGCGTTAGCATGATTAGTTCCCGGCTTACACTGGAAGGTCCGATTAACGATAACTCCACATTTATGGTATCCGGCAGAAGGATGTATCTCGATGTTCTGACTTGGTTAGCAGGCGGTGGCACAAATGAAGAAGTCCCGATTTATTACTTCTATGATTTGAATGCAAAATTAAATTATAAATTATCAGATTCAGACCGACTTTTTGTCAGCGGATTTTTTGGAAGAGATGTGCTGAAAGAGCCGGAATCTTCCAAAGAAAATTTTAGCATCAATTGGGGCAATTCTACTGCAAATATAAGATGGATGCATATTATGTCGCCCGAAATATTTACTAATTTCTCGCTAATTTATACCGATTATACTTTTGGAACTGAAATATACAATAAAGACAGACCGAGCGAAAATTTCAACACTAGTTCCCATATTAAAGACTTTATGTTGCGAGCAGAAGCTCAATACTTCCCGTCGCAAAATCATACTATCAAAACAGGCATCGAGACGATTTGGCATAATTTCCGCTCCGAATTAGGTTTCGATATGTTCGATGAAGTCTCAAATGAATTCACGAGCAAGGAACTGAAGTCGCTCGAAGCAGCTTTGTATTTACAGGATGAATGGAAAGTTTCAGAATTGATGAATGCCAATATTGGTGCGAGGATGTATTATTTTCAGGGTGGCGATTACTTTGCTTTCGAGCCGAGACTATCTACATCATATAAGCTTACGGACAAAACTTCTATGACAGGCTCGCTTGCTTTGGCGCATCAATTCTTACATTTGATTGTCCGAAATGACATTACTCTACCAACAGATTTGTGGTTCCCTTCGACCGAGAAAATCAAACCAAGCAAATCTTGGCAGGGAGTTTTGGGTGTCGAACATATTTTTGCCGAAGGTGAATACCTATTTTCAGCTGAAGTTTATTACAAGGATATGAAAAATTTGTATGAGTACAAGGAAGGTTCCTATTTTTCTCTCGGAATCCCGATTGAAGACCAATTCACATCCGGCAGAGGTGTTGCATACGGATTAGAACTGTTTTTGAACAAGCAAATTGGCTCATTCACAGGTTGGATTGGCTACACACTTGCATGGACAAAACGCCAATTTGACGAAATTAATGGTGGCAGATGGTTTTCACCGCGTTATGACAGACGACACGACGTAAATTTAGTATTGACATACCAACTCGGCGAACATTGGGAACTTGGGGCTTCGTGGGTATATGGTACCGGTCAAGCCTTTACTATGCCGACAGGTGTGTATTCATTCAACGATGTTGGTGATGAGTATTACGGCGGTTACGAGAAATATCAATATACCGACAGAAACGGCGCCAGATTGCCTGCATTTCACAAAATGGATTTGAATTTCATGTACAAATTCTCATGGTTCGATTTGCCTTTCCAACTTTCGATGAATATTTACAACGTTTACAATCGCAAAAATCCTTTTGCTTGGTACATTAGCGATTGGGACGAAGAAACAGGCGAATATAAAAAGACTGTTCGCCAAGTTACGTTGTTTCCAATTATTCCGACACTCGGACTTAGTTTCAAATTTTAATTCGGAGAAAATAAAATGAAATATTTATTATTAATAGCAATTATATTCAGCGTCGCACTAAACTCTTGCGAAGAAACAGTTTCGGATGTCACTTTGCCATATGTGGAACAATTAGTCATTCGTGCAATTATAAGTCCCGGACAAGGAATCAATTCTATTACAGTCGAACGCACTTTACCGCCGCTTGATGAGTACATCAAGGAAAATGCAATCGTCAGAGATGCGAAATTAACTATTTCAGATGGCACCAATGATTATGAATTGAGCTTCGACGGTGAATTCTATGGCAATGAAGAAATATTCGTGGAAGTTGGCAAAACATATTATTTGAGAGCCGAATGGAAAGGAAAAGTTGCGACATCGCAAACAACAATCCCCGAACCTGTAGAAATTGATGAAATTTACTACGAAATTGTCGAGCATAAATATGAATACGAGAACTTCAGGTATAAAGAAGTTTTTGTATATGGTGAATTCACTCCAAAGCCCGGTGCAGTATATCAGACGAGCTATAATTCTGAGTCACTACAATTAAGATTCGATTTTGATATCTATAGCTATAATAACAGAAATGCGGCAGGTAAAATCCGTACGGTATTACTGCGATTCTCCTATGATGAAACAATGGGCGAAGAGTTTATAAAAAATTATATTAAAGATTATGAGTTTTTGTTATACTCTTATGATGAGCAGTATTATAGTTATTTCAACTCAAGACACAATGGAAGCAGCAACAGCGGAATCTTTGGCTCAGATGGTTTAAACGTCCAGTGGAATGTGCATGGCAACGGCATAGGATTATTCATAGGTCATTCTTCGACAATGACAAGATACGAATAGGTGGGGGTAGAATCTTTTAAAGTTGAATGACTGAAATTGATTCACATTAATTATTCTCGAATAACAACCGGAGCTTTTGCGTTACTTCTTCAAAGCTTGAATGGTTTAAAATGCTGAATTTCTTCACAATCTTGCTTTTATGAATTGTGAATAGTTTATAAATCTTGATTACAGATGGCTCGGGCAATATACCGTATTCAAGTTCATTATTAGTTATAATTACGGAGTATTCATCAGTAAATTACTTGCTTGTTATTGCTGCTACAACCAAGTCCTCACTATTATCATTGAAACGATTGTTACTCAAAATAACAACTGGGCGCCTTTTGACAGAAGTCAAGTCTGAATATGGAAATGGAACTAATACTATTTCGCGTTGATTATACTTCATTCCAAACATCGCCTTTTGAGTGCCACTCGCTTAATTCATCTATAGTAACGGAAGTCAAATCGTCAGTGAAATCGCCGAGATACAAACCATATTTGCTCTCATACATCAAATCAATGACTTGGTTGACTTTCACCAACAAGTCTTGATTCTTAAGAATACGAATCTCATCAATCAGAGCCTTGTATTCTTCTATAGGTATATTCACTGTTCCCATCTCACAATTCCTTATCATACAAACTAAGTTTATGGACACTAAAGAGAATGTTTTATTTTGGTTAAGGTGAATCCAGCGGGTCAATCGAATTAATAAACTTCGTCATGAGTGCCGATATCTATTAGCTGAATCATACTGTCATCTAGTAATTTAAATACTAAACGGTAAGTATAATTGAGCGAACAGGATAGGTATGATTTTAATCTACCTTGCAATTTGTGTGTCTTTAAAGATGGGTGGTAAGGTTCAAGTTCCAAAATATTAATCTTAGCTCTAAAAATGCTCTCGATTTCGGGGTTGTTTTTTGTGAGTCTTCTTAGTTTACGCAAAAAAGAGTCATCCCAAACTAACTTATACATTGTTCATTTCCTCAAACAAATCGTCAGCGGAGCCACTCTTTACTTTTCCATCTGTGTAATTCTGCTCGGCTTCATAAATTCTGTCCACCAAGGCTTGTCGCTTCAGTTCTGCAAATCCTTTTTGGAGAATTTCCAAAGTCATTTCCTTATCCTCATAATCTAAGGATTCCCAAGTTTCGACTACTTCTGCAATTGTACTCATTTGTCATTCCAATATAACTATACACATAATTTATAAACGAAATTTTTAGTAATGTATTTTTATAGAATTTGAAGTTAAACTCCAAAAATATATGGATACCAAAGCTAGTTTGTTAACAGTTATGCCCGCCGTATTGTTTTCCGGCTCGCAACCTCTCACTCCACAAACTCAATATGCTCAAATAAACTTCTATCAAATGATGAATAGCTATGGTCAATCGTAATTTCTTTATATTTTTTATATATGTAAACTCCTTCGAAATCAGGATAAAGCTGTTGTAATGTTTTCATACTTAAATTTGTAGTTATTGTGTCAGTGAGTTTGTTAATTCCCCATAAGTATCTTGGTATTGCAACATCGGGGTTATACTTTAAATCAGAAAGATTCATGGGTTTTGAAGACCATTGAATATAAGCAGCACCATTTGAGAAAGCATCTAAATTGTGTTCAAAAGCTAATATTAACATTTTCTTTCTACCTGATAATTCTAATGGATATTCAATTTGGTATAACATTCCATTATAATCATTTGTTGAGTAAATCATGTATTTATAAAATAAAAATTCTCGAATATTATCTTTATAGTATTCTATTGATTGCCAAGTTAAATATGGAGTGGTATCTACTTCATTGATCTTGCGATAATTTATAAAATTTGAACTATCATTTAATACTTTACCTATTATGTCAGTATTTAATAACTTAGTATTTTCAGTTAATGTGTATCTGATAAAATGATCATAGTATTCAGGAAAATCCTCATAATACGCTCCTTTATAAATTTTAAGTTTCTTCTCATTATCGCAAGAAAGCATTAAAATTGATAGACCAAAAAAAAATAGTATTCTTTTCATCATTTTCATCTTTCATTCCAGTATTTTGATAAGTTACTTAAATTTCCTATTGAAAGGATATGTTTATACAACTCAATCATAGTATTTATTCAATTTAGCCCAATTTTTCCAAAAATGAATTGCGGAATCGCTTGTTTGGTATTTGCCACTTTCGTTTGTTATTTCTTCAAGACAATATACAATATAGTCCGTTTCAAAAATATATTTTCTGTCAAGTTTATTGAGTAGTTTGGGAATAGCTTCATTGCCTAAATCAATTATTTTTGCTGCGCTATTTTCTCTAATCTCTAAACTTTCAGAACTAAGATTCCAAACATAATACTCAAATATAGCTCTGTCTTTAAATAACAATAATATAGCAACAATAACTATGAAGGCTAATATTAATATTTTCATCTTTTTCATATTATTCACATTCAAAATAACTTTCCAAATTTTTTATATAATTATAATAATCTATTTGGTAAATTGGTGGTAATCGCTCAGTAAATAATTTTAATAGTGGTATTCTCGGCTTATAAAAATATTGATTAAAAACTATATCAAAGCATTCTCCAAATGCCAAAGTGTCAATTTTACCTGATTTTCTGAATATCAATGCAACTAATCTATAATCATTGCAAAAATTAATATTAACGGGTGTTGTGAATTTATTGAATTCAGCATCGAATAAGTCCAATAAGGAATCAGAAGTTATTGTATCTCTCTTTATATATAAAAGGGAAGTTTTTCTATGAAAAAATCCATAGTCAGATTGGTATTAATATGTATTCTCAAATCAGTATAATTAACAGCTATATATTTAATCGGATCACCATTTTGAGATTTCACGACTGATGAAAATAAAAATATAGTCAGTATGATAATTGTTAGTCTCATTTTATTTCCCTCACTCCTTCTTCAACTTCATTTCTTTGAGATTCATTTCGTAAAACTCGGAGTTACCAACATTGATTTTGATGTAAACGAAGCCATATTTTTCGTGAAAATAATAATCGTACAAGAATTTTGCACCATTATATTTATCGCCATCTACATTGTATGTAAAGCTGATTTGATAGTGTTCACAGCTATCATTAACTACCGGATTTGAAGAAAAGGATTTGCCTAAATACTTTAATTCATAGGGATATTCAATCTTTTGAGGTTCTGATTTTGCATTATCAACATCGTCAATTAGATTTCCTTCTTCATCATAACTTTTTGATGATGTTTCCCATTTTTTAATTGAAAATGTCTTTTCATCAGATTCATTTGCTTTTAGTGACTTGTCAATTTGTAATCTGGGCAATAAAGACCAAAACTGTTCATCTGTTAAGCTTGGAGTTGACAATTCAATCTTCAAAATTGAGACTTCTGATGCAGCAACGTATTCTCTTTCCGGATTCCCATTTGGATAAAACGAAGAATAGTACTGCCATTTAATTATAAGTTCCCCTTTTCTTGAATTCTCCTCTTTATCAATTTTGGTGTATAGCTTTACAGAATCGCCCGTTTTGTCGTGTGTCTCTAAGGCGAAATGCCAATAGTTGCCCTCAACATAGATATTGTTCTTGAGATTCTCAATTTCTGAGCAAGAGCCGAGTATGAAGGCTAAAATAATTAATAGTATTTTCATGGCACATCCCATTAGTTAAAAAATATTTTCATCAACAAATCTTTCAAATTGCATACAATCACTTTCCAAAGTAAAAATAGTTTATGATATATACAAATTATTTTTATTAACGTGAATTCCGCACTTTACCTTAAATATAAAAAAAAAACCGCCACAAAGTGACGGTATTAGGAGGTCTTATGAGATATAGAGAGATTAGTTTGTTACGAAACTTGTGCCGACATTGAATGCTTCCATGTTCAGTGGGACTAATTTATGGTAGCGTTCGGGGAGCACTTGTTTGAGTGCTTCGGTGATTGTTTCTTCTTTTACTATTTTTGTAGCTCTAACGAATGCACCTAACATCAGCATATTCAATACTTTGATGTTTTTGAGCTTTACTGCTTCTTCGCTGCCGGGCACATTGTAAATTGTGATGTCGGTACGAGT
Source organism: Candidatus Kapaibacterium sp. (assembly GCA_023957315.1). NCBI lineage: Bacteria > Pseudomonadati > Bacteroidota > Eximiradiia > Eximiradiales > Kapaibacteriaceae (SeqCode) > Kapaibacterium (SeqCode) > Kapaibacterium sp. (SeqCode). The sequence continues at coordinate 51,369 of JAMLHE010000010.1, read as the reverse complement.
GGGCGGAGTCAATATATTTGTGCTGTCGTAAATTATCATACCACCGGGTTTGACTCTCGATTCGAATTTATCAACGGATGGTTGATTGAGTGCGATTACTGAGTCAAATCTCGATATAATGGGCGAACTGATATAGTCGTCGGATACAATTGTAATGGCATTTGCTGTACCGCCGCGCATTTCGGGTCCGTAGGATGGCATCCAACATACTTCTTTATTTTCGAGCATGCCCGAATAAGCCAAAATCATTCCCATCGAAAGTACGCCTTGACCGCCGAATCCTGCGAAAATTGCTTCTTGTGTCATATTATTTGCCCTCCGGAACTTTTATATCGCCAAGCGGATAAAATGGAATCATTTTTTCTTCGACGAATTGATTTGATTGCTTGGGTGTCATTTTCCAGTTGGACGGACAATTAGTCACGATTTCAACTAAGCAGAATCCGAGCCCTTGCTTTTGATATTCCAAAGCTTTTGCGATTGATTTTTTTGCTTTTCGGACATTATTTGGAGTATGGACTGAATGACGACTGACGTATGCCACACCCGGCAAATTTGCCAATAAATTGCTAATATATAGCGGATAGCCTTGAGTTTTGACATCGCGACCGTAAGGTGAAGTTGTAGTCACCATTCCGGGCAATGTAGTAGGAGCCATTTGACCGCTTGTCATACCATAAATACCGTTATTGATGAAAACTACCAGGATATTTTCGCCGCGATTTGCTGCGTGAACAGTTTCTGCGGTGCCAATTGCTGCCAAATCGCCGTCACCTTGGTAAGTGAAGACATATTTTTCGGGCATAATGCGTTTGAGACCGGTTGCAACTGCACAAGCGCGTCCGTGGGCTGCTTCTTGCATATCTACATTCATGTAGTGATAGGCGAATACGGAGCATCCAACCGGCGCTACGCCGATGATTTCTTCTTGAATTCCCATTTCGTCCACAACTTCCATCAGAATTTTATGTGCTGTACTGTGACCGCAACCCGGGCAATAGTGCATTGGGACGTCAATCAGAGTTTGTGGTTTGATATAGACCACATTTTCTGCCAGACAAATATCTTCGTCAAAATTGATTGGTTGGTCGGTCAATTCAGCTTCTATATCAACATATGTTCTTTCGCTCATTTTGTTTCTCCTTTGATGTAGATTCTTTCAAAATTTTCGAGAATTTCTTCGGGTGAGGGAATCATACCGCCCATTCTGCCGTAAAATTCAACTCTTGTGGCGCCATTTACCGATAGGCGAACGTCTTCTACCATTTGCCCTGCGTTCATTTCCACATCTAAAATTCCTTTTAGTTTTGGTGCAATGTCAGCATAAACTTGCGTTGGGAATGGGAATACTGTAATCGGTCTGATAACGCCCACTTTGTATCCTTTGGCGCGAGCCATTTCCATAGCTTTGATACAAATCCGAGCAACTAAGCCAAATCCTGTGAAAACGTATTCGGCATCGTCAAGATTGACAGCTTGGTAACGTACTTCATTTTTTTCGATTTCTTTGTATTTTGCTTGGAGTCTAAGGTTAATTTCTTCCATTTTTTCGGATTGAATATGCAAGGAAGTAATATAATTTCTGTCTTTGCCGGGTTTTTTGCCAACGGTAGCCCAATCGGGGAATTCAGTTTTTCGTGGCATTTGCTCAAACAAAACGACTTTTTCCATCATTTGTCCGATAGCACCGTCGGTTAAAATCATCACCGGATTGCGATATTTTTCGCCAAGTTCAAATCCGAGCTTGACAAAATCAACCATTTCTTGAACGCTTGACGGAGCTAAAACGATTAATTTATAGTCACCATGTCCGCCACCTTTGACAGATTGAAAATAATCAGCTTGCGAAGGCTGAATAGTGCCAAGTCCGGGACCACCTCTGACAACATTTGCCAAGAGGCAAGGCAGTTCGGCACTTGCGATATATGAAAGCCCTTCTTGCATAAGACTTATGCCGGGGCTTGATGAAGTAGTCATAACACGTCTTCCGGCGCCTGAAGCACCGTAAATCATATTAATAGCCGCAACTTCACTCTCGGCTTGCAGTACCACCATTCCGGTGCGTTGCGATGCTTCACGAGCAAGATATTCGAGTACTTCGGATTGCGGAGTGATAGGATAACCGAAATATGCATCACATCCGGCTCTAATCATTGCCTCGGAGAGTGCTTCGTTTCCTTTCATAAGCTTTAGATCGCCCATTTCTGTTCCTTTTAGTTAATCTTCAATTTCTATTACTTTGACAGGTCTTTTTGTTTTGTCCACCTTACGGTAAACTGTAATTACAGCGTCAGGGCATACCAATGCACAACTTGCGCAGCCATTGCATAAGTCGTTGACCTTGATTGCAAATTGGTATCCTTTGGAATTTATCGTGTCGCTCAACTGTATAGCTTCTTTCGGGCATGCATCGAAGCATAGTTCACAACCCTTGCACCTTTCGATATCAATTATGATTTCGCCCATTACTTTTGCCATGTTTTACCTCGTTCTTTTCTACGATGTTACTAAATGTTAGCTATTATGCTAATCTTATCTCATAAAAAAATGTTTTTTACCATTTTGTTACATTTAAAATTACGAAATTTTCTTTACATGGCAAAAGAAAATCGTATCAGTAACAAAATAAACGCTTTAATAATTAAGGACTTGCGAAGAATGATGTTAAGCGTAACTAAGTTTATTGTATCATCTGTCACATTAAATATCAACATTATGTCACATTTGAATTCATCGATTAAATTTCATTAACTGAAAAATTAACTTGCATACAATTAAATTATTATATATCTTTGTTATATATAACTTTATAAAGTTGCTTATGAAAATCACAGAAGTTGATTCGGAGAGTAAAATAGAGCCATTACGTAAGTCATTCCTGATAATATTTGTTGCAGGAATTTGTATTCTATTGATTTCGATTGCTTACTATTACTACAGTTCAACGCGTGAAATAGTAGTAAACGAGAAGTATAGTGAGTTGAAGACTTTATGCCAAATCAAAGCAACTCGCATCAATCAATGGCTATTTGAGCGACATTCCGATATTAAATTCTTCTCGAATAACAAATATCTCAGTGACTTGATAGTCGAATACAACAGCAAAGCCCATTCTGATGAACTCGAAAGCCAAATTATTGATATTCTCGAGCCTGTATTGCTCAATGATAGATACCATGATATAATAATTTTGGATACAAATCGCAAAATTTCATTATCACTCAAAAACGGTTCTTCATTGATGCCTTCGATTCTTGATTCATATATTGACAAAGCCATTTACGCAGATAGTATTGTATTGAGCGATTTATATAAAGATGATGTTCGAGAAGTGATTTTTATTGACCTTATTGCCCCAATAAGAGATAGTTCCGGAATTGTCCGAGCAATTATGTTATTCAGAATTGACCCTTCAATTAATTTTTATCCTCTGATTGTTGAATGGCCCGGACCAAGTCCATCGGCAGAATCTTTCTTAGTAAGATATCAAAATGACGAACTGCTTGTGTTGAACGAATTGCGTCATGCCCAAAATACAGCCCTAAAACTTACTATTCCTTTGCGATTTGTCGAGAATACTGCGGTCAAGGCTGTTAGTGGGCAAAGTGGCAAAATAGTGGGCGAAGATTACAGAGGTGTGCAGGTACTGGCTCACGCTCAGCCCATCAAGAATACAAATTGGTTCATTATCACCGAAATTGATATGGATGAAGTTGTGAGTGAATTGCGTAAGCGTGAATTTAATATTATGTTTGCTGTAGGGGTTATAATAATAATTCTTATACTCGGCTTATTAATATTTTATAAGAATCGAAAACAACAGATTTTCCAAAAATTGTATCAGAGAGAAAAGGCACTACGCGAGACTAACGAGATTTTCAGAACCACATTATACAGTATTGGCGATGCAGTAATCACCACAGGTGTGGATGGAAATATTATAAGAATGAACAAAATTGCCGAACAACTCACGGGTTGGCTCGAATCTGAAGCATTAGGACTGAATGTAGAGAAAGTTTTCAGAATTGTTAATGAAGATGACTTAAAAAGGGTAGAAAATCCCGTAAGGATTGTTCTCCAAAAAGGAAAAATTGTAGGATTAGCAAATCATACATTACTAATTTCAAAAGATGGAAATCAAATTCCAATCGTTGATAGTGGTGCTCCTATCAAAAATGAAGAGGGCGAAATATTTGGCGTGGTGTTAGTATTTCGTGACCAAACTGAAGAACGTCTTGCCCAAAATCAAATTAACGAATCCCGCGAGTTTTTTGTCAGAATGTTCAACTTATCGCCTTTGCCTACTGCCATTTTGAACGCTGATGAGATGCTGTACCTTAATATTAGCGACAGTTTTACCGATATAATTGGATATGCACCGGAAGACGTATTAAATAAGAGCTTTTATCATCTGCCAATTTGGATGCACCCCGAATCCATTATTGAACAGATGAGTACATTAATGACATTGAAAAAAATCACAAAGCACGAAGTTGAAGTCATTACCAGAACCGGTGAAGTACGACAGATGTTGCTTTTCCTTGATTTATTCGAACAGAAAGAAAGGCAATATATTTTCTTGAAATTATTGGATGTTACTAATGAGCACCAATACATTCAGGCGATTCGTGATAGCGAACAGCGATTCAAAACAATGTTTGTCTCAAATCCGCAGCCGATGATGGTATATGATATGGAAACCGAAAATATATTGGAAGTCAATGATGCTGCAATTAAGCACTTTGGGTTTAGCTACGAAGAATTCATAAACATTAAACTAAGTTCAATTAAATCTAAAGACAGTGCAAATCTAATTCAAGTGAAGTCCTTTTATGGTCCGGGTTGGGAAAAGCTCAAATGCCTACAAAAAAAATCCGGCGAATCTTTTGTTGCTGATGTTTTAACCGATAAAATTAGTTGGCAAGGTATTGATGCAAGAGTCATGTTGGTAATTGACATTACCGAAAGAATCAATGCTCAGAAAACATTGATAGAAGCAAAAGAAAGAGCAGAAATGAATGATAAGCTGAAATCGGCTTTCCTTGCAAACATGTCTCATGAAATCAGAACACCGCTTAATGGTATCATCGGTTTTTCGGAGTTACTGAAACAAATGGATTTTACTGTCACTGAACAATTTGAATTTTTCGAGATAATTAATAGTAGCGGTAAACGATTGTTAGCATTAGTGAATGATATTATTGATTTGTCCAAAATTCAGTCAGGAAACATAAAAGCCAAATTCTCCCAATTCGACTTAAATAAGACTTTTAATGATTTATATATCTTCTTCAAGCCAATTGCAGAAGCGAAATCCTTAAAATTATCAAAAGAAATCGCTTTACCGAATCAGGAAACGCTCATTGTTTCTGACGAACAAAGAGTATATCAGATTCTTGCCAATTTAATCGGAAATGCTATCAAATATACCGATACCGGAAGTATTGAAATTGGATACAAAATCAAAGAAGCGAAAATCATATTCTACGTCAAGGATACAGGAATCGGAATACCCGAAGAGGCTAGAGAAAGAGTATTTGAGCGTTTCATGCAATTAGAACGCCCGGACAAACAAGTGGACGGTACCGGGCTTGGGCTGGCAATTTCTAAGGGTTTGGTAGATATTCTTGGCGGCAAGATTGACTTTGAGTCCAACAAAGACGAAGGGACAACTTTCTTTGTCGAAATTCCTTACTTGAAAAATATGGAAATGTAATAAAATCGTAGGGACAGAACAGCGTTCTGTCCGAAAATATAGCCCATGAATTCATTCGTTTTCTGTACCGTCAGTTGTTACAACTAATGGATATTGATGAATCTGTATTATAGTGTCAGATGTAACAAAGACGATTCACTAACTATGGAACAACTGACGGGACCGCAAAATGCCAATAATCAGAGCAACATATTGAATCTTTTCTCGAACTTTTCTTGTATCTTGTACCCTATACTTAGGTAACTTGCATACCAAGGAGCATCGGGCTTTAATTTCAGCTTGATAGTCCAAATGCCGAAAAGCCAGATTGGGCTATAAAAATCATATAGAATTTTATTGCCTTCTATTGCAATCTCAAGGACAATGAGCGAGCCTTTGGGTCCTACAATATAATAAGTACGGTAATTTTCCCTTTCGATTAACTTGAATCCAATTGTACGATTGCCCCAATATGTGGAAACATAATCACGCCCCTTTTTGAATTCTGCTTGTTTTAATCCGTGGGCTTCAATCCAAGCATAAATTGAATTAATGTCGAGCTTTTTGTCTATTAAACCGTAATCTATGATTTGAGTCTCTGTATTCATCGTTGTATATATATACCATATTTAAACATCTCTATTTACTTAACGATAAATTAACAGATTTGTTTGGTAAAAATATTTTTGAGGATATTTTAATTTAACAATGAAGCTAAAATCAAAAAAAGGCAAGGCATGTAACACATACCTTGCCATTAATATTTAGAGCCACTTTACTTAATCAATCGAAACTTCTATTTGCTTTGGTTTGACAGGCTCAATCTTCGCCAAAGTCACAGTCAAAATGCCATCATCATACTTTGCTGAAATGCTGTCCTTATTTATATTGTCGGGCAAAGTAAACGAGCGAGTGAAGTCACCATATGCCCTTTCGGCTCTGATGTAAGTTCTCTCGGGCTTTTGAACTTCACCGTCAACAACTTCTTCATTGGCATACGGACTTTTCTTTGAGCCCTTGAAATAGATGATTTTGTCGTCGCTTACGGTCACTTTCACATCTTCTTTCTTCACACCGGGTAATTCGGCTGTAAAGTAGAGATTATTTTCGTCCTCGCTAATGTCAATCCTTGGAGCGAAAGGACCGTACTCGATTGAAAATCCTTTATCGAATTCATCGGCAATATTTGCCATTCTGCGAGTTAATTTCTCGAACCCTTTGAAAGGGTCTAATCTTAAGTAAGTCATTGTTATACCTCCTTTGATTGATTAATTAATAATAACTTCATATTGTTTTGGTGTTTCGGGTATTTTTTTGTCAATTGTCAATTCCAATACACCTTGGTTGTATGTAGCTTTGATTTTCTCGACATCGGCAGTTTCGGGCAATTGCAAATTGCGTTTGAAAGCTCCGAAAACACGTTCGCTACGTAATAGATTTGATTCATCGGAACGTTTCTTTTCGCCTTCGATAGTCATCAAATATTCGTCGTTGACCGATACTTTCACATCGCTTTTAGCCACACCGGGCAATTCGATATGAACAATAAAATTAGCATCGTTTTCGGTAACATCAAGTCTGGGGCTGAAATTGCCCGATTCGACAGTGATACCTTTTTCGATTGAGTCGGCAATTCCTTGAAATTGCTTAACAAATTCTTCGATGCCGCGTGCAGGATTCATTCTGTAATATCCCATTTTAAAACTCCTTTTGTATAATATTTTGTGAAATAACATTTTCAAATTCGAAAGTTAAATTACGAAAAGCGTGCCAAACGAAAAAAGTGCCGAAATGGCACAAATTAAAGACACAATGTCGCAAATATTTTGACAAAATGTCAGCATAAAATGCGACATTGTCACATTGTCGTTAATTTACCATTATTGACACACTTGAAATTTACAAAATATAATTTTTTTATTATCAGAACTTTTGCTAATTTTACATTTTGCGAAAGTAGCTCAGTTGGTAGAGCGTCGGCTTCCCAAGCCGTAGGTCGCGGGTTCGACTCCCGTCTTTCGCTCTTAAATATGAATAGAACACATAATAACTTATACGCTAAATGCTCAAGCAAGCAGCTGACAATCGAACACGCCTGCGAAGTCGGTGTATATATGCCCGAGAGTTCAAATGTTATTGATTTTATAGAAACAGGAAAACGCACTACATTGATAGAAGCCGACCCGGAGTCAATTGCATTAATAAATAAACGTTTCGGCGACTATCCGAGTGTTTCAATTCACTCTGTTGCGGTCTTCAATCGAAGGGGGAGAGTGAAACTCTCGCGTGCCAAAGCTTCAACATTCATATCAGAATTGACCGAAAGCCCGGCATTGGTCAATGATTCATACCAAAAGGCACCTGATAATGAATTTGAAACTGATTGCGTACTTTTCTCGGATTTAGATGATGGTAAGATTGATTTGCTCAGTATAGACATCGAAGGTGCAGAATGGTTCGTATTGTCGCACATGAAAAGTATGCCAAAGGTAATATCAGTCGAAACACACGGCAAATATTATACAAATCCCTATATAAAAAAAATACGTTCATTCATGCACGGGAATGATTATCAAGAATGGTTTATGGATTTATCAGATACTGTATATCTCAACAAAAATTCCGCTCGAGTTACGCTAACCGAGAAACTCAAGCTCACAATCATGAAAATTCGCATATTTGCTCGCAGAATGAAGAAAGTATTTAGAAGGCGGAAATAGAACTTCATAAACTAAAATCAAAATTTAGAAGTCAATGATTTCATCAAGGGGACGCGAACAACTCCTAAGCTTCATATTTATACTTTCCCGTATAAAGCGTTCCCTTGGTGCTATTTTGCTTTGACTTTGATTTTGAAATGCTTGACTATTCGCTGTATTTCTTCTAATTTGATTTCGCTGTGAATGCCCAATAGTGCTATATCGGTGACGAACTTGCTATCATTTTTCTCGAAAAGCATAATTGTCTCGTCAATGTCGTGCCAATCTCCAATTTGCTCTTGTAATTCATCAAGATATTCAACATTGAGATAGACTTTGTCCTTGAGTTTTGAGGGCATGAAGCGATAAGTATAAATCAGATTTTTGATTCTTTTGCGGCATTCGTGGAGATTTTCCTCAATTTCAGACGAATTCAAAAGCTCAGCCAATACATTTACTTGATTTTTGTAAAAGCTCTTAATGTCTTTTTCTTTAATTCGGGAGATTTCGCGATTGATTCTTTTCAACGAGCGGCTTAATTTTTCAGTATTATCGTAGTATTTCATCCTGAATTCCATCAGATGATTGTCCAATACTGCGTTTTGCATCTCGATTATTTCGATGTCGGCAAGCTCGTATTTTTCTGCAAGATTCAAATTGAGTTGAGCCACCCTTACTAAGCCGGCTTTTTTGAATACAGGGCGAATTGATTTGAGTTGCTTTTTCAATTTGGAGTTTTTGTTAATCAGAGTCAAAAACAGCACAAATGATGAGATTTTCTTCATTTCAAGACGCATTTTATGCAAATCTTCGGGATTCTCGAATTCGTTGAAAAGGTGATAGCTGCGAAGTAGTTTCTTAGTTCGCTTCTTGAGGTATTGCTTTTGTGAACTTTTAGACAGCATTTAAAAATCTTGAATATGTACTACAAAACAATGCAATATATGCTTTTTGGGTCATTTTTATCTTAACAAAAAACACATTCACATATCCCCTCAAAAAAAATTCAAATATTTTTACACTCTTACAATAACAAAAAATATTGCACGTTAATACATTAGTTGTTGTTACACATAATTTAAAAAGCACCTATGAAATTAGAAGACGAAATAAAGCAAAATAAGTTCAAAAGCGAGCACCACAAGATGGTTTTGAACATCATTTTTACTGCTCATTGGGTTGAATTGCAAAATACCAGAATGTTGAAGCCATTCGGTATTTCGCCGCAACAATACAATATACTCAGAATTTTAAGAGGGCAGCACCCTAATCCTGCTTCAATAACTTTGCTTCAAGATAGGATGATGGACAAAATGTCTAACGCATCGCGATTAGTCGAAAAATTGCGTATCAAAGGCTTTATCGAGCGTGTCCAATGCGAAGATGACAGACGTCAATGCGATGTTTTCATCAGCAAAAAGGGGCTTGAAGTGCTCAAACAATTAGACGAGGTATTTGACAATCAAAACGAATCGTTCAAAGTCCTTACCCAAGAGGAAGCCAAAATCGTCAATGAATTATTAGACAAATTAAGAAATTAAGTTTTTATTATAAATTTAGGAGATTTATTATGTTTACACAAAAAGCACTTACCATTCTCATCGGAGCGTTTCTGATGTTTACAGCGACTGCTATGCAGGCACAAAAATACACTTTAGACGTGAAATCCAGCTCAATCAAATGGATTGGGGAAAAAGTAATAGGCAAACACTGGGGAACAATCAAAATTGAGCAAGGACACTTAATTCGTAACGATAACCAAGCACGCGGAGAATTTCGCATTGACATGACAACGATAAAAATTGATGATTTGAAAGATGCTGCATCAAATGCCAAACTTTTGGGGCATTTGAAATCAGATGATTTCTTTAACGTTGATAATTACAAATTATCTACATTTTTATTAGATAAAATAACACCTTACAACCCGAAACCCGGAGAAAATTATAATTATTGGGTAACCGGCAAATTGATTATCAAAGGAATTACGAACGAAATTCGTTTCCCTGCAAAAATCAATTTTGATGAAAGAACTTTTACTGCTCATGCAGAATTTACAATTGACCGCACAAGATGGGATGTAAAATATAACTCAGGCAGTTTGTTCAGTGGCTTAGGCGACGCAATGATTTACGACGACATTAAATTTGAGTTGAATTTGAAAGGCTTTGCAAACTAAGAAGAACTTATAAAGTACTTCATTTTTTAATGATTCGGAGCATCAGTATAATTCGTTGATGTTCCGTTTTTTATTAAAACAAATACATCGCTTAAGTGTTTATAAGTATATAATTTAATCGGAGGAAAAATGACGGAAAATATGCTATTTGAATCGTACCAATATGATGGAATGGAACTAAAAAACAGAATTATCATGGCAGCAATGACACGAAGTCGTGCTTTTGAAAGAGGCATTCCACATGAATTAGCTTCACTGTATTATACTCAACGTGCTTCTGCGGGATTGATTATCACAGAAGGAACACATATTTCTCCCAGAAGTGCCGGTTATTTGTGGTGTCCGGGAATTTACACCGATGAACAAATCACGTCTTGGGCAAAGATTGTCAAGGCTGTCCATGAGAAGGGTGGCAAAATCTCTATGCAATTATGGCATACAGGGCGAATATCTCATTCCGATTTTCATGATGGCGACAAACCACCCGCGCCTTCAGCTATCAAGGCAATTGGCAAAACCTATACTGATGACGGTTGGAAAGAATTTTCGGAGCCGCGAGAAATGAGTCGCGATGAAATTAAAAGCGTAATCAACGATTACAAGAATGCTGCTAAAAATGCTATGGAAGCAGGATTTGACGGTATAGAAATTCACGCTGCTTTTGGTTATCTTCCCGACCAATTTTTGTGCTCGGGTTCCAATCAACGAAGTGATGAATATGGCGGTTCTGTCGAAAATAGGTCGAGATTTGTAATTGAAATAATCGAATCTATTTCCGAACTTATGGATTCATGGAGAATCGGCATTAAACTATCTCCTTCAAATATCGGAAATTCGATGAGTGATGAAAATCCTACCGAAACATTCGGCTATCTCATCAACAAATTGAATGACTACAATTTGGGACACATCCAACTTATGGAGGCAGATGAAGCCGCAAAGGAATTGCCAAACTACGTTGCCAATGTTGCCGCTCATTTTCGTGAAATTTACAAAGGCACTTTGATTTCGAATAATAACCACAATCGCAAAACGGCAATCGAATTTGTCGAATCCGGCAAAGCCAATTTGGTATCATTTGCAAGGTTGTTCTTAGCAAATCCCGATTTGCCCGAGCGACTCAGACTGAATACATCTTTGAATGAACCTCATAAAAGGACTTTTTACGGTGGTGGTGCCGAAGGTTACGTGGATTATCCCTTTTTATAATCAAAGCTAATGAAATACGATTTTAAGTATGGTGAAATCGTCCTTTTGGATGGTTTCGCCATACATTCCCAATATGTAATTATGCAAGTTATTTAGCTCCGATGCTTTTTTGTCTTTTCGGGTATCGAGGAAATGAATTAAATCATCTATAGTCCATTGAGTGCCATCAGACTTGACAATTTCAAATGTGCCATCTGAAAACACAAATAGTTCGCTCTCCGGTTCTAACTTCAAAGTCTCTTGCTTGAAATTATACTCCTCCATACCACCAACGATGAAATTGCCCTCGTCCAACTTAGAAAAGGAATCATCAGAATTGAATAATACTGATGGGTGATGCCCGGCAGCAGAATAATTTAACTCTCGTCTGGGAATATTATACACACCATACCAAATCGTGAAATACATTCCATGATGGGATGTGGTCTGGAAAATTTTGTTCAAAGAATTAAAAACATCTTTAGGTTGGCGGAAATCTGTATTTGGTAGATTGCGGAAGCGAAGAATATTCAATAATGATACTGAATAAAGCCCCGAAGCAATACCATGCCCGCAAACATCGAATAGGTAAAAAACGAAATTTTCGTCATCGAGCATAAAATACCCGAAAGCATCTCCACCTAATTTTTGAGTTGGGACATAATGCCAATATGTCGAAATTGATTTGTTGTCAATTCTATCGGGAAGTAGCGAGCGGAAATACTCAGCAGCAATTGATAACTCCGAGTTGAGCTTATTGTTCAACAAATTGATTTCGTCAGCAAAGGCTTTCAATTGGTCGCGAGAGCGTTTAAGTTCAATTTGGCTTTTGATTCTCGCCTTGATTTCCTGCTTGTGAAATGGCTTGGTGATGTAATCAGTCCCACCGACAGCAAATCCTTTCAAAATGTCGTCTATATCATTTTTCGCAGTCAAAAAGACCACCGGAACATCCGCCGTTTCCGGCATTTGTTTCAGCTGACGGCATACTTCATAACCATCCATATTCGGCATCATTATGTCAAGCAGAATCAAATCGGGTTTGATTAACTTTGCCGTTGTTAGAGCTTGTTCACCGGTCATAGCCAGCGATATATCATAGCCGGTTTCAATCAAATGATTACCGATGATTTGTAAATTTCTTACCACATCATCAACAATCAAAATCAACGGTTTTTTAGTATTCTTATATTTATCAGACATTGACATCTCCTTTATATTCCAAAGTAAAGAATTTGTCGCATACTAAAAAATAGTTAGTGATTTTCAATGACAAAATTGGACTATTTCAAATTTCTGAAAAAAATTTATAGGATTCGATTGCTTTAATTAAAAAATTGCTTAGTTTTGTTTTTTCTTTAAAAGAGGACAATATGAAAAAGGAAATTTTACATCCGATAGTGTTAGACAAAACACAACAAACGATAGTAGATATGCATAGTTTGATAAATATTATCAATATCATTGTAAGCGAAATATACTTGTTGCAGATTGACACTTTCTTTGACAATGAACTGAAAGAAGCTCTTGAACTAAACCAATCATTTGCAAAGGATATGTATTCAGAAAAAGTACGAATGAAACGCTTTTACTTGATTGATGATTTCATATCACAAAACAACCGTCATCTGAATGAATTTGCCAAACAGCTCCCACCTGACAAGCTACCAATCTTCGAAATCGCTCGTGATAATCTACGCTCAATTTTTAGCATATTGAAGGTACGAATTACAGAGATTTTGAATAGATTTGATTCTGAAGAAAAGTGGGTCGTACATGACATAGCACATCTAAAGACAAATTTTTCGGATGTCTTTGCTGCGATTGAAAAAAATAGTAAAGGTCGTTATAAAATTGTTTACTCTGCTGATGAGCATGACGAGAACTCATATCTTGTTGATTTAAAAATCCAAAGCCCGGATGGCAAAATTCTTCATATGCCTTCTATTATGCAAGATGTCTTTCGTGATTTGATAGCAAATGCACGCAAATATACAGAACCGGGTGGCAAAATAAGAGCGCACTTAATCAACGATGGAGTAAATCTTACAATCGAAGTCGAGGACACCGGAATCGGAATCCCCGATGAGGAGATAGACTTAGTTGTAGATTTTGGCTATCGAGCAGATAACGTACTTCACATCCAAACCAGAGGTGGAGGTTTCGGACTGACCAAAGCATATCACATTACCAAAAGAAACAATGGAAGATTCTGGATTGATTCCAAAATTGGTCAGGGAACCTTAGTAAAAATTGAAATTCCCGCTAATATGGATGAATAGCCAAATTTTATTCCATGAATTGAACTTCGCCGGTTGCAATATCATAGAATGCACCAACAATAGCGATTTTCTTTTCCTTAACATACTCGCTTATTACAGCACTTTTGGACAAAATATCTTCGATTGTCATTTTGACATTATTTTTAGCCGTTTCGTTGATAACATCAGAATGGCTCAAAGGAGTTTTGATTGCAGGTTTGATTTGAGCTAATAATTGAGTCAAATTACCTAACTTCACATCATGAATGGCACCTGTGACTGCTCCACAACTACTATGTCCCATCACGACAATTAGTTTGACTCCTGCATGGTCAACAGCGTATTCCATACTACCAAGAATGTTTTCATCTTCGATATTGCCTGCATTACGTAACGCAAATATGTTCCCAATCCCTTGGTCGAAAATGATTTCCGGCGGCACTCGCGAATCCATGCAACTCAGAATAGCAGAATGTGGCTTTTGACCGGATTTAGTTTCTTCAATATTCTCGCTATAATTAGTATTTATCAGATTCTCTGACAGAAATCTGCGATTTCCGGCTTTGAGCTCAACAAGAGCATCGTCCGGCGTTAATATCTGAACCTTCTCGATAGTTTGCAAAGTGTCTTGGATTTCGCCATTTTCTGCTACCTTAACCTTCTCATTACAAGAAATGAGAATCAAAGCAAAAATTAGTGACAACACGATAAAATAGGACTTTTTCATAGCACTCCTTATGAAAAGTGTAAAAATTTGTTTTTTGAATCTTTCAAAAAACTAAATTACATATTATTCAAAACTACAAAAGAATTAGGAGAGAAGAGTAAAAAAAAACTTTTTTTGCTTTTTTACAAAAGTTTATGTAATTTTGTCTATGGCGAAAATGATGTACATATTATTTTTTGTGTTGATTATCTCGTGTACCCACAAAGACGAGGACGAAAAGTATGTAGAGCTCGAAGGTGATTGGATTAGCCGATTTGACGGTAGTAGGCTGATGATTACAAAGGAAGAAACTTTCGCTGTCCAACTTAAAGACGGTTCCGCTTTAACAATCGAAGGCACTCTCTGGCACAATAAGGGCTACGTTTATTTCCTCAACTCTCCCAATGCTGTTCGCTGCAAGGGCGATACAGGCATTTATCAGTTTGTGTTAATAGGCGGCAATCTAGAATTTGCAGTCGTCAAAGACAGATGCAATAACCGAATCAAGCATCTTACAAACATCTGGGTTCGAAAATCCACGCTACAATAAACTCCTTTCGCAATCATTTTATCATAAAATCAGAATCTGACGTCTATATATAATTGTAGTATTTATACTTAGAGATTATGCGAAAGATTGAAATAGATAAAACGATTAAAAGTATCAACGTGATGACACTCGGATGTGCTAAAAATCTTGTTGATTCGGAGCGATTCACGGGCTTGCTTTTGGCTAACGGATTTGAATATACCGACAATGCCGATAAAGCCGATGCTTTGATTATCAACACTTGCGGCTTTATTAAGTCTGCGAAAGAGGAAAACGTACAACTGATACTGCAAGCTGCAGATATGCGTCGCCGCGGAAAATTGAAAAAGCTGATTGTAACCGGTTGCCTGAGCGAACGCTATAACAAGGAACTGAGCACGCAAATTAAAAATGTTGACTTTTTTCTGGGTATAAATTCTGACGAGAAAATTCTGAAAATCCTCAAAGGCGACTCGAAATACATTTTGCATGGCGAGCGTGCCTTATTCACTCCAAAGCATTATGCTTATCTGAAAATCTCGGAAGGTTGTAATCAAAAATGCTCATTTTGTGCGATTCCGCTCATGCGGGGCAAGCACATTTCCGAACCACAAGAAAAATTGCTGAACGAAGCTCGCAGACTTGCCAAAAACGGTACCAAGGAATTGGTACTGATAGCCCAAGACAGCACCTATTACGGAAAAGATGCCTCCGGAAAACAGATTTTAGCTCAACTTTTGCAAAATATTGCCGATATCGAAGAACTGAAATGGGTGCGTCTGATGTATGCTTATCCGCGCCAGTTTCCTCACGAAATATTAGACGTAATCGCAAATCACCCAAAATTATGTAATTATATTGATATACCGCTCCAACACATTTCGGATAATGTGCTTAAATCTATGAAACGCGGAATTAAAGCATTTAAAATCAAGAATTTAGTCGAAACAATCCGTGAAAAAATTCCGAATGTCGCAATTCGTAGCACATTTATCGTCGGCTATCCGAACGAAACGGAGCAAGATTTTGAGATGCTCTTAGACTTTATTCGCGAGACCGAACTTGATAGAGTCGGCGTGTTTACTTATTCGCACGAGGAAGGAACTACAGCTTATCCGCTTGGCGACCCAATTCCACAAAGTGTCAAAGATGAACGCCGTGGCAGACTTATGTTGGTGCAGCAGGAAATTTCACTCAAGAAAAATAATGCTAAAATCGGCAAAAAAATCGAAGTCATGATTGACGGTCGTGAAAACGGGCATTATATAGCACGAAGCCGTCATGATGCACCGGAAGTGGACAATTTTGTGTTTGTCGAATCGGATGCCGAATTGCAAAATGGAGATATTATGGAAGTTATTATTAACAAAGCAGAAGAATACGATTTATGGGCGACTCCGACAAATTAATCCCGAAAATACAATTAAAAAAATATCATAACAAATACCAAAGCGGGTATTTGTGGATTTTCAGCAACGAGCTTGTTGAGGTTCCAAAAATTGAAGCCGGAACTTTAGTAGAAGCTATTGCCGGCGATAATGTCAGTCTTGGGCTTGCATTCTATAATCCAAACAGCTTAATTTCATTGAGATTATTACTAACTGATGCGAAATCAAATGTTTCCGAATTAATTAAATATCGAATAATCGGTGCAAATAATCGCCGCAAACAATTATTAGCTCATTCAGACAGCTACCGCATGGTGTTTGGCGAATCGGATTTGTTGCCGGGATTAATCATCGATAAATACGGCTCATATTATGCCGTTCAGATTCAGTCTGCCGGATTTGAGGGAATGAAGAAATTAATTGCCGATACAATTTTGGAAATTGATTCAAATGCCAAAGGAATTATTTTAAAAGCAAATTCAAAATCTCGCGAAATCGAGGGTCTGTCAACAATTGATGAAAGATTATTTGGTGAAATTCCCGAATTAATTCAAATTAACGACCGAGAAATTAAAATAAATATTAATATTTCCGATGGGCAAAAAACCGGATATTTCTTAGACCAATGCAATAACAGACATTTATTATCACAAATTAGTCGCGGAAAAAATGTGCTGGATTGTTTTACGCATATCGGCGGATTTGCCCTAAATGCAGCCTATGGCGGTGCGGCAGAAATTACGGCAGTAGATTCATCTGCACCGGCAATCGAATTAGCAAAGCAAAATGCAGCAAATAATAATTATAATATTAATTTTGTTACTCAAGATGTTTTCGACTTTTTCAAAAATAATCCCGATAAAAAATGGGATATAATTGTACTCGACCCTCCGGCTTTTGCAAAGAATAAAAAATCTGTAACAAATGCAAAAGCAGCGTATTTGAAAATGAACCAAATCGCTCTCGAAGCCTTAGCACCTAATGGAATTTTGCTAACTGCAAGTTGCTCGCACCACATTTACGAAGATGTCTTTTACGACATCATCACAAGAGCAGCTTTGCGAGCGGACAAAACCGTTAATATGATTTATCGCGGCTCCCAAGCCCCAGACCATCCGGTTTATCCGCCAATGCCCGAAACCTCATACTTAAAATTCTACGCTCTGCAAAGCATAGATTAGATGTGAATTGTAGGGACAGAACAGCGTTCTGTCCGAAACATAGCCCATGGTTTCAACCGTGGGTGAAAATAAACGTAAACATAGCCCACGGTTTTAACCGTGGGATTATTTTTTATGGGTTTTCATTTTTAGTGGCTTAATCTCGAAGAGATTACATGTTTATAGAAAATTATTTATACTCGTTGCGGTGCGACCTCGAAGAGGTCGAATGTATAATTTAAACATTTTTTGCTATAAACATGTGACTCTTTCAGAGTCAAAATGCTTTTACAGTCTTTGTTACACCTGACGAAACAAAAAAATCACATTCTCGGGAACAAATTGTATTTTTATGTGTCATATAAGATATGTAGGTACAAATTTGAAAATTTGAAGGAAAGAATATGAAAAAGTTTTTGACTATTATTTTAACAGTGCTGTTTGTTTCGTCTTCGACGCAAGCGGATTTTAAAGCTGAGGAATAAATCAAATTCCTCGAAGAGAACAAGGATATGAGCGTTGATGAATTGCTTGAGATGTATCCTGCCGGAGCTTTTCTTAAAGAGGCTAACACTGATTTCATGAATGCCGATTATTCGAAAGAAATTGATTCCATTTTCACATTGACTGATTATGAGAAAGCTCTGATTTCAAAGCATGGCTTTATGGTCACGGAAAGATTGAATTTCCCGACATTTATCCATGCATTTTGGGATGTTTTCATCAAGGATATGCCTATTTATATTTCCGCCGATGCTATGCTTCATGCACTACATTTTACTTATAGTAGTATATTACACTAAACTGTTCTAAAAAATCTGAAATTGTCTGAAAATTGTAAGTAAATATCTCAAAATGTCTATAGTATGAGACAAAAGATGCTGAATAGCACTGTGTTTACAGCGATATTCAGCAACTAAGTTAGAGAGATATTCTTGGTTGTAAGCTAATTTTCGTGGTAAATTTCAAACTTATTATTCCCAACAGCTCTCTTCTTACCACTTCACAAACTTCACCACTTTATTGCCTACCCTTACGAAATACAATCCCGTTTGCAAATTTTCAATATTTATTGAGTATTAGAAATTTCAACACCGAAAACTACAGAAGTTTTTGAGGTTCGTTTAATAATTGAAAATTTCTATTAGACTATATTTACTTGATTTCATTAGTTACATCTCCGCATGTAAGCATAGACTTCCCGAAGTACGGATTCTTAATTTCTTTTTCGGAACTCAGCCAATCGGCGCCTTTGTTGTCATTAGCCATTAAGCAATGTTGGATGTACAGCGTTTTATTAAAGGGGTTGAAACTGTTCGTCATTTCAATCATAGTCATGGAAATATGCCGAAATTTCTCTCTGACTTCTTCCAGATTTGATAAATGAGGCACATGTTGCAGATTGCTTTTTAATTCTTTGTCGAATTTCATCCACTTATTGTGTGATTCACCTTTAAATAAAGTCATATCCACTTTTGCGAGATTTTCTTGCATGGATACAGCCGCCTTTTTGGCATTTTCCAAATTATCAGCTACAAGAGCGTCTTTCAGTTTTAAGTATTGAACATAAATCGGTTGAAGTGCATTTTTCGCCTGCTGACCGATAGACTTAGTTTCATTTACTTGCTCAACTTGTTGTGTAGCAGGAGCTTTACTGTCTTTCGTTTCTCCATGGTCGTGTCCTGTGATTACTGCACCTCCTTCCGGGCTCATCATACTGGGTTTACCTGCAAGTTGAGCGGCGGCATCAATACTGAAGGTTCCACTAACAGCAATTTCTTCGCCTTCCTGTAAACCGCTTTCAACAATATAACTTTCTCCCAGTGTGGTACCTAAAGTTATCTCACGCATGATAAAACTTACTCCGTTTTCAGTATCTGTTTTGATGTAAACAACAGAGCGCTTTCCTGTCCACATTACAGCAGTTTTCGGCACAACAAGCGCATTAGAGCTTGTCTTTAGTTTTGCCTCAACCACTCCTGATACGAACATTTCAGGCATAAGATTACCATTGGTATTGTTATACTCTACTCTTGCTTTCGCGACCCTTGTTTTTGGGTCAATTATTGGGTCTAAATATGAAATATTCCCCTCAAAACTTTTTCCGGGAATGGACGCTATAGTAAATTGAACCTTGTCACCTTTTTTTATCCATGCCATATCTGATTCATATATATCAAATAAAACCCAAACTTTAGTCAGATTTGTAATTTCATAAATAGTTTCTCCTTTTCGGACATAATCGCCCAAATTGATTGTTTTATTGGTCACATAACCGGAGACATCTGCTTGTATTGGGAATTCTTCCAGTATTTTACCATTTTTTAATATTCCTTCTATTTGATTATCGGAAAGTTTCCAATTTTTCAACTTTTCTTTGGCAGCAAGAAAAAGCTGAGGTTGGGATTCTCTGATTTTCTGTGCTTCAAATAACTCTTCTTGAGCCATTACCAAATCAGGAGAATAAATGTTAGCAATGGTTTGCCCTTTGCTTACAAACTCGCCGGTGAAATTCACAAATAGTTTTTCTATCCTTCCGGGAATATGTGATGCTTGTGAAAAAGCCAATCGTTCATCAGCCTGCACTTTCCCGCTTAACCTTACTTGTTTTACGGGATTCATTTTACCAACAAAAGCAGTGCTTACATTGGCTAATTTCATAGCAGTTGGAGACATTATGATTGCCATCGGGTCAATTTCACTGTTTTGGTCATCCTCCAATGGAATTAAATCCATTCCACAAATGGGACAATCGCCCGATTCGCTTTGTCGAATTTGTGGGTGCATAGAGCAAGTCCAAATAGTTTCCGATTCATCGCCTACAGAATGATTGTGGTCATCGGCACTTGATTGACCGGATGTGCTGAAAAGTAGCCATCCAAGCAGTAAGCCAACCGCAAGTGTACTTACGGCTATTATAACGGTTGATTTATTTATTTTTTTCATTTTACCCCTTGATTTGTTTTTTCAGTAATTGTGCATTGAGGGCAACTATAATGGTGCTTAGGCTCATCAAAACAGCAGCAATAGCAGGACTAAGAATTATACCGACACCTGCCAATACTCCGGCTGCCAAAGGCACTGCTACAATGTTGTAACCTGCTGCCCACCACAGGTTTTGCATCATTTTATTGTAAGTCGCAGTTCCAAATAAAATCAGATTAGCAATGTCTTTGGGATTGCTATTAACTAATATGATATCAGCAGTTTCAGCGGCTACATCAGTGCCTGACCCTACTGCTATGCCAACATTTGCTTGTGCAAGTGCAGGTGCATCATTTACTCCATCACCGGTCATTGCTACAAACTCTCCCTTCTCCTGAAGTTCTTTAATAATACGTTGCTTATCTTCCGGTAGCACTTCTGCATAGAAGTCATCTAATGAAAGTTGTTCGCTAACCGCTTTTGCTACTTGATGGTTGTCGCCTGTAGCCATCAATACTTTAATCCCCTTTTTCTTCAGGGTTTCAACAGCAGACAAGGATTCAGGTCTGATTTCATCTGCCAGGGCGATAAACCCTGCTAACTTGTCGTCAATCAAAATAAAGACTACTGTTTCATCTTCTGATTTGAATGCTTCTAATGGACTCTCAATTCCTTGTTCTTTCAGCATTCCGGGACTTACTATTTTGATTTCTTGCCCTTTTAAGGTTGCCTTTATGCCTTTACCTGTGATGTTTTGAAAGTTTTGTGGTTCGTCGAACTCCAACCCATCTGTTTTAGCTTTTCGAACGATTCCCCCGGCAATAGGGTGTTCTGAACTGCTTTCAACCGAAGCTGCAATTTGGAGTAATTCATTGTCTGACAATTTATCTGAAACACTTTGGACTCGCGTAACACCAAACTCTCCTTTTGTTAAGGTACCAGTTTTGTCAAAAATAATAGCTGTCAATTTTCGGGCATTCTCAAAGGCAGCTCTATTGCGAATCAATAATCCATTTTTGGCAGAAACAGCCGTAGATATTGCCACTACCAATGGAACCGCCAATCCAAGAGCGTGTGGGCAGGATATTATCATAACAGTAACCATCCGTTCTAAAGCATACTCAAATTCTTTTCCCAAACTTAACCAAACAATCAGAGTGGTAATCCCACCTCCAAGTGCAATGTAGAACAACCATGCAGCAGCTTTATCAGCCAGATTTTGAGTTTTGGATTTGGATTTCTGCGCTTCTTTGACCATACCAATCACTTTAGTCAGATAGGAGTCTTCACCAGTGTGTTTGACTTTGATTTTTAAAGTCCCATTGTCATTTACCGAACCACCAATCACCTGATCGTCCTTATGCTTTGAAACAGGTTTCGATTCTCCGGTAAGCATTGATTCGTTGACATGGCTTTCTCCTTCTATGACCGTTCCGTCCGCAGGTACTTTTTCTCCCGGTCGTACAAGTATGATGTCATTGCTTTGCAAGTCTTCAATAGATACATCTTCATGTTCACCGTCTTTATTGATTCTCCGAGCTGTGGAAGGCATCATTTTCGCTAATTCCTGAAGCGCGTTAGATGCGCCCAAGACCGACTTCATTTCTATCCAATGTCCTAAAAGCATAATGACTATTAGGCTTGCCAATTCCCAAAAGAATATTTTGCCACCAAGACCAAATACAACTGCCGAACTATAGAAGTAAGCAACCGAAATGGCAAGAGCAATCAAAGTCATCATGCCAGGTGCTTTCTTTTTAATTTCTTTAACCAAGCCTTTCAGAAAGGGCCATCCGCCATAAAAGAAGATGATAGAAGAAAGTACAAACTGCACGTATCGGTCACCAATGAAGCGAAGTTCATAACCCACCAGTTCCTGAATCATTGGGGCAAGCACTACAATAGGCAATGTTATGACCATTGAAATCCAAAAACGTTTTTTGAAATCTTCAATCATCATGGCATGATGGTCGTGGTTGCCATGTTGATGATCTGATTTGTTATTGGTTTGATTATCAGATAATTGATTCTTTTGGTGATTTTGATGTTTATTTTTCATTTTAATTCGATTTTGATGTGATATAATCCAATTTTGCTATTGCTATGTGGTATTGAGTCAAAGCCGTGGCTCTCATTTTCCGGTATTTCAGTAATTGTTGTTGCATTCTAAGTACCTCTTCGAACTCCTTACCGGAATTACCATATGATGTAAAGATTAAATTCAGTGATTGTTGTGATAATTGTATTTGTTGCTCATAAAGTGATAATAGTTGTTGTTGTTGTTGAATCTCAAACCACACCATTTCATAATTTGAAATTAGTGAATTTGTTAAATCAATCTTTTGATACATATAGCTTTCCTGCATTAATTTAGCTTCTGTCTCGGAAGCATCGTATTTTCCTCTGAAAATGGGAATGCTAATACTTATCATCGGCATTATTGCATCTTTGCCGTTATCCGGCATTACTATATCACGACGTTCACCAACCATCACATAATCTAATCCAATACCAAATTTTGGCATACCTTGCTTTTGTGCTGACAGTTCACCGGCTTCGCTTGCCTTTATTTTCAAGTCCAATGATTTTAAAATTGGATTTGCGGAAATCAAGGAATCCTTACGGAAATCATCGGTCAAGTAGTCCGTTTTGAGCGAATCAGTCATTGTCACCTTCTCATTTTCTGACCTATTCAACAGCTTATTGAAAGTGGTTAATAACGGTTTTTCTTTATCAATTAAAATATTCAAATTAGTCTGTGCATCCTTGAGCATAATTTCCACCCTTAAAACATCAACCATTGTTCCAATTCCATTTTCAAATTTTTTGGTTGAAATGCTTTTGTATGATTCAAGTATGTCTATGTTTTCCTTTTCAATGGCTATCAAATCATTTAGCTCATACAAAGGATAGAATGCAGCAGCTACCTGAAAATATAGTTTGTTTCGGGCATCCAGGAAATTTTGAAATTTTGCTTCTGCAATTAATGCTGCGGCATCACCCTGCGCTTTTAATGTGCCAAACCATGGAAACATTTGTACAAGTGAGAACCTTGCTTGTTGTGGTCCAACCCGTGTTTCTACCGGAGAAATAAAGTACCCGAATGTAAATGTTGGGTCAGGCAGGGAATTGACTTGTGGTACTTTTTGTAATGCAGCCTCGTATTCCTTATATACTGACTGCAAGCCCGGATTGTTTTCTGCGGCTATCTTAAAAGAGTCGTCCAGCGTTTGGGCATAGCACCATGAGTTACACAAAAGTGCGACGATTATTATTTTTATTATATATTTGTTCATGATGATTGTCTTTTAAGTTTATATTCTTCACGCATACAGTAAAGAGTAGGGACGATAAAGTATGTAATTGCAGCTACTATCATACCCCCGAATGCCGGAATCGCCATAGGGACCATAATGTCAGAACCTCGACCTGTTGAAGTAAGTATGGGCAGCAGGGCAATAACTGTAGTAGCGGTCGTCATTACAGCAGGGCGGATTCTACGCTCTCCTGCTTCTACAACAGCCTGCTTTATCCCATTTATAGTTTTAGTAGGATTTCGTTCAAAACTTTGGTCGAGATAAGTTCCCATAAGTACACCATCATCGGTTGCTAATCCAAAAAGGGCTATAAAACCAACCCAAACTGCTACACTCAGGTTAACGGTGTGCATTTGGAACAATTCACGCATATTCATTCCAAACACCGAAAAATCGGCAAACCAACCCTGCCCGTATAACCAAAGCATAATAAAACCTCCGCTGAAAGCCATAGCAATACCGGAAAAAATCATGAGTGAAGTAGTTACTGATTTGAACTGAAAATATAAAATCAGAAAAATAATCAGTAACACAATAGGTACAATGATTGTTAATCGCTTTTCTGCACGTATCTGATTTTCGTAACTTCCTGAAAATTTGTAATTCACACCTGCCGGAACAATGAGTTCTCCCGCATCAATTCTACGTTGAATCATTTCTTGGGCATCGTTCACCACATCTACTTCAGCAAATCCTTCCCGCTTATCGAAAAGCACATAAGCTACCAGAAAAGTATTTTCACTTTTTATAGCTTGAGGTCCACGTACATATTCGATATCAAGCAATTGCCCAAGTGGTATTTGAGCCCCTGTTGGTGTTGGTATAAGGATTTTACTTAGCGATTCAGGGTCATCCCGGAGTTCTCGCGGGTAACGCACTCTTATCGGGAAACGCTCGCGTCCTTCAACCGTAGAGGAAATCTTCATTCCGCCAATTGCTGTTTCAATAGTTTGTTGCACATCTTCAATATTTAAGCCGTATCGGGAAATTTCATCACGATTGATATTCAGATGAATGTATGGTTTACCTACAATCCTGTCGGCAAATGCAGCTTCTGCTTTTACCGATGGAACTTCTTTAAGAATGCCTTCCAACTTTAAACCAAATTGTTCGATAGTTACAAGGTCGGGTCCAAAAATTTTAATGCCCATAGGTGCTCGCATTCCGGTTTGTAACATTACAAGTCGGGTTTCAATAGGCTGTAATTTTGGAGCCGAAGTAACACCCGGTATTTTTGATACAGCTACTATTTCTTTCCAAATATCATTGGATGATTTGATGTGTGTACGCCAGTTTCGGAAATAGCTGCCATTTTCATGTGGTATCAGTTCGTTTGTTGATATACCACGTAAGAGCACCTCTTCATTGGTCAAAGTATCTCCGTTTGTAAGTATAAAACGGTTCTTATTATCAGTTTTAAATCTTTTGCGATGCCCCTTTTCATTGAGTGCATATTCGGATTTGTAGTTAATTAAATTCTCAAACATAGATATTGGTGCCGGATCAAGTGCCGATTCAACTCTGCCCAGCTTACCCACAGCAAGTTCTACTTCAGGGATGCCTGTAAGCAACATATCCAATTGGGCTACAACTTTCCGGTTAAATTCGACGCCCGAATGAGGCATTGATGTTGGCATAAGCAAAAAGCTACCTTCATCCAGTGAGGGCATAAACTCCTTCCCTAATCCCGGGAAAGTATGGGTTAATCCCGACCAAACTGAAGTAGTTCTGACATTCCAGCCAACCTGGTCTGTTCCTTTTGCTAAAAATCCAAAAACGCTCGTAAAGCCCATCCAGATATTTACTGCCAAAAGAATTAAAAAGGTCGGAATAAGGAGAAATATCACTTTATTGTTCAAACACCAAAGCAATATATTTTTGTAGAAATGTTGTAATAAACCAAATGCTCCCAGAATTAAACCAACCAACAGGGCAACAAAAATAAAGTTAAGTATAAGACTATTGCCTGCTCCAAGCGGTAACCAGTATTTTGCTAAAAGCCAAATTACGCCGATAACCACTAAAATCAATTCTGCATTATCTATAACTTTTCGATTAAAACGACTCTTAAACAGTTCCTTATCTTGGATTAGTGGTTTGATTAATCCGATTAATCCAAATAACATAAGCAAGATACCCGCCCATACCATTCCAAGTAATAATCCAATAATACCCACTAAAACAAGGATAAAATTTACCCATTTAATAAGGCGGAGATTTTTGAATTTAAAACCAAAAAACCAATGTGCTAATGTGGGTAAAATGAATAAGGCAACAATAAGTGCAGCAACCAAAGCAAAGGTTTTGGTAAAGGCAAGAGGACCAAATAATTTACCTTCGGCAGCCTGCATGGTAAATACAGGAATAAAACTCACAATGGTGGTCGAAACCGCAGTAAGAATTGCGGAGCTTACTTCCGCCGAACCCTTATATATGGTTGTAATTAGCTTTTGTTCGGGTGGAGCTTCATCAAGGTGTTTTATTACATTCTCAGTAAGGATAATGCCCAAATCAACCATCGTCCCAATTGCAATGGCAATTCCGGAAAGGGCTACTATATTGGCATCAACCCCAAAATAACGCATCGCAATAAAAACCATAAGAACTGCAATTGGCAATAGGCTCGAGATGAGCAACGATGCCCTCAGATTATAAATCATAACAATAATCACCAAAATGGTAATTAATATTTGAAGTGACAAAGCCTCTTCCAATGTTCCCAATGTCTCATAAATAAGTTCCGAACGGTCGTAAAAAGGCACAATTGTTAGTTGGCTAACTACTCCATTTGCAAGTGTTTTTTGGGGTAAGCCGGGCGAAATCTCTTTAATTTTATCTTTTAAATTATTAATGACTTGTAATGGGTTGGCACCATATCGGGCAACAACAACACCGCCCACCACTTCGGCTCCGTCTTTGTCAAGCACACCTCTGCGAGAGGCGGGTCCGAGTGTTACAAAAGCAATATCCTTAATGCGAATAGGGACATTGTCCTGAACAGCAACGACTGCTTTTTCAATATCTTCTACACTTTTAACATAGCCTAAGCCGCGTACAAGATATTCAGCCTGATTGATTTCTATGGTTTTTGCACCAACATCTCGGTTTGATTTTTGGACTGCCTGCATTACTTTATATAGTGGAATATTATATACTTTCAACGCATCGGGATTTACATCAATCTGATACTCCTGTACAAAACCACCAATGGAAGCCACTTCCGAAACTCCTTCGCTTGCATTCAGACCATATTTTACATAGAAATCCTGAACGGTACGGATTTCATGCAAATCCCATCCACCGGTTGGATTGCCTTCTTTGTCTCTCCCTTCAAGCGTGTACCAATAAATTTGTCCCAAAGCAGTTGCATCGGGACCCAAGGTAGGTTGGACACCATCAGGGAGCAAACCTGACGGTAACGAACTCAATTTTTCAAGGATGCGAGAGCGTGACCAATAAAATTCAATGTCTTCATCAAAGATAATATAAATGCTCGAAAACCCAAATATCGAGGAACTCCGAATAGTCTTTACTCCGGGAATACCCAACAAATAGGTAGTTAGCGGGTAGGAGATTTGGTCTTCAATATCTTGTGGTGAACGCCCTGCCCATGGAGTAAACACTATTTGTTGGTTTTCACCGATGTCGGGGATGGCATCTACCGGAACCGGGTCGGATGGCAAGCCTCCTACTTGCCATCCAAATGGTGCGGTAACAATACCCCAGGCTATTAAGCCAAGCAGAACAAGTAGCGTAACCAACTTATTCTCTAAAAAGTATTTGATTATTTTATTTAGCACAAAAAATCCCTATTTCTAATAATAACTGCCATTTATTTGCATAGAGTCTATTATCTATGAGTTATTTTATTAATACTTATTATACTTGTTAAATTGTAGAATAAATAAAAAGCAGGCAGAGCTTTTACCTCTCTGCCTGCAAAAAGTCTTAATTACCTCTTGTTCGGAAATGTGTTATGATATTTGAATTGCCCGGTCCATTTTTATGACAATCACAATTCATTAAACCCATTCCACTTGACATCATTCTCCTTTCAGACATTATTGATTTCATATGATTCATTACTTGGCTATCCATAAACACCATATAGTCAGTGTCAGCTTCAAAACCGGAATCAGGCATGAATTCGCACTTTGTTTTTTCGGAATTCCACTCAAAAGAACCTTTTATACAGTGGTTTTCTTTTAGATGTGCCAACATAGAACCATCGGACATCATTGAATTCATATCCGAATGGTCCATTTTTTTTCCATCAATATATTCAATATCCGAGATAGAATTTTGGTTGATTATGACAAAATTTTCTTCAACTATGTTCGCATCCACCGGGGCAGCAAATTGGAGGATAATTGGCTCATTGATTCCAATTTCTTGAGAATTGTCAGTCGGGGAAATAGTTAAGAAATTTTCGACAAACTGATTTGATGGATTGCTATCCATCATATTACTGCAGCCTAAAAACAAGGCAGTTGATATTAGCAATAATGCTAAATTGATTTGAAGTGTTGTTTTCACTTTTAACTCCTTTTAATTATTTTGAGAACCTTGGTTAATCCAAGCTTGAATTTTTATTCTTTCACAATCTGAACCGGTAAAGTAGTGGCTTCTTGATATAATTCGATTATTAATTTTGACTTTGTTAGATTTAATATTGTCGAAATCTTCAAGATTAATTCCACCGTACGTTGTTGAACTATTATGACACGAAACGCAATCGTCGAATAATGATTTGACAGTAATAGAGTATGATACATTCAACGTATCACAATCATTATCAATCAATATCGGGTCCACGATTGCAATTTCATCTCTTTCGCATGAACTTATCACCATTGCGAATACCAGAAGTAGCACTGCAGCACTTCTAATAAGAAATTGCCTGCATTTGTTTATATACAGTTTCATTTCCAGTCTCCTATGACTATAAATATAATTTGCTGTTTAAGGCAAATCTAATAGATTTCTAAGATTTTAATTTTTTAATATTCTAAAAAGGGGATTTTGCTAAGAAAATTTAGCAAATATCAGAGGCGGGAATGTCTGATTCATCATCAGATTGAGATGTAGTATGGATATACGATATGATAAAATCATTGGGTTCCTTGAGCGGGAATAGAATAGCTTTGATTTTACTTTTATCGTTATTTATGAAATCATACTGCATTTTGGAGATTAGACAAGAAGAATTTGCATATCCTTCAAAGTTCATTTTCACTTTTTCAGTTACAAGAACTTTGCCGGTTTGAGCAATTGATATTTCAGATGTGGAGCAACATTTTGCCTGTACCGGAGAACATTCTGCATTATTAGTTGATTGAAATTTTGAAACCAAGATAGCAGCATCTTGATTCATATTCTTATCACAACAAGAATACAAACCTAATTCTACTCCATCACTGCACCCACAAGATTCTATCTGAGATTTTTGGGACATTTCACTTCCGGAGCAGCAGCAATTGTTATGTTGTAGTACTTTAGGAGGAGCAAAAAAAGCTAAATGGAAAGTTCCTTTATGATTGCACTTTTGAACATTAATACTTAACCCAGTGGCTGATATTGGTAGGCTCACCAAGAGAAGTAATGCTACAATATGTTTTAATATGCTCAACAAGTCCTTTCGTCAAATTAGTATTCTATTTTAAGCTACGCAAAGATTTGAATATTATTGTGTCTTATTCACTTTATTTTTCAAAATGTAGAAGAGGTAGAATGTATATTATTAACTTTTTGCTATAAACATGTGACTCCTTCGGAGTCAAAACGATTTTTGCAGTCTTGGTAACAACTGACCGGACAAAAAAGGGATTAATCATAATAATCATATAAATCATAATTCAGACAAGTTTATATCAACACAAACCAAAAAAAAATAATTTCCGGGAACAAATTGTATTTTTATGTGTCATATAATATATGAAGGTACCAATTTGATAAATTGAAGGATAGACTATGAAAAAGTTTTTGACTATTATTTTAGCTTTGTTGTTTGTTTCGGCTTCGACGTATGCGAATTTTAAAGTTGAGGAATATATCAAATTCCTCGAAGAGAACAAGGATATGAGCGTTGATGATTTGCTTGAGATGTATCCTGCCGGAGCTTTTCTTAAAGAGGCAAACACTGATTTCATGAATGCCGATTATTCGAAAGAAATTGATTCCATTTTCACATTGACTGATTATGAGAAAGCTCTGATTTCAAAGCATGGCTTTATGGTCACGGAAAGATTGAATTTCCCGACATTTATCCATGCATTTTGGGATGTTTTCATCAAGGATATGCCTATTTATATTTCCGCCGATGCTATGCTTCATGCACTACATTTTACTTATAGTAGTTTATTACCTTATATTGAAGAGTATGAGATAGCAACAAGACTTGGAATAGGCATCAATTCTGTAAAAGAATATATGAAAAGCATTGACACAAATGAGATACCGGACAATTACCATAAAGCTCTGTTTGATATGGATTTATATTTCTCGGTAACTCAAATGTTGCTTTACCATGATTTTGAATGTAATTTTCCCGATAATCAAGCTAAAGTTGAAGAAATAAAGCAAATGGTTAAAGATTTATCGCCTTTAGATTATGCTCTTTTCTGCAACAGTCCTCGCAAATTGGATTTCAGTCAGTTTCAAATTCGTGGGCATTACACAAGAAGCTGGTACTTAGAAAGATATTTTCAAGCAATGATGTGGCTGGGTAGAACGGAAATTTTAATCTCGGCTCCTAAAAATGACCCGGTAAATATATTCACAAAAGAAGACATTGACCAAATGACGCTTTTGACAGCTGTGATAGCAGAAACAGTTCATAAATCAGGAGCTGATAAGGATTTTGCGTGGATAGACAGTATGTTGGTTATCCTCATCGGCAAACAGGATAACATTAACTTATGGGAAATCATAAATGCTATGGATGAACTCCAAATTACAGCTCTTGAACTTGCAGATACTAATAAATTAGAACTTTTCCGAAATAAAATTCTTGAATTAAATTCTGCAAATCAGCTATATAGTTCTCAGATACTATTTTCTGACCCTTTCGACCTGAACCAAGTAGTTCCACCTGCGGCATTTTTGCTAATGGGGCAACGACCGATTATTGACGGGTTTATAACTGCGAATGTTACATATGACAAGATTCTTTATAAAGGAAAAAAAGTCGAAAGAATGGTACCTCAGACATTAGATATTCTTTTTTCACTTGGAAATGATGCCGCAATTCAATTAATGCTCGAGGAATTAAAAAAGTATCCTTATTCATCAAATTTAGCCGCACTTCGTTATCTTATTGATTCTTATGATGGTAGTTTTTGGAATGAAAATGTATATGGCAGATGGATAAATACAATACGTTCATTGAATCCGCCAGTGAAGCGGGACAATTTGCCTCCATTTATGCAAACTGCTGCTTGGTGGCAAAAGACAATGAACACACAACTTGCTTCTTGGGCTGAACTGCGGCATGACTTTCTATTATATGGTAAGCAACCTTATACAAGTGGTAATATTTGTTCATATCCTCATGGATATGTAGAACCCGTCCCTGAATTATACGAAGAATTAAAAAATGTAATAAAAAATATTCACGAATTTCTTCCAAATGGTATTCCATATATATATCACAAGTGGGAAAATGCCTGCAATAACCTTAAAGCAATTTCCGAAAAGATACTTGCCGGAGAAAAATATTCTGAAAGTGATGTTGATTTTTTATGTTCAACTATTAAGGAAGATAGGAGTTGCGGAGGCACTAATCTCGGGTGGTATATTGGGCTATATGCGTATCTCACTGCAAATGAATTCAATGATAATTATTTAAAAGGTGATGGTTTTGAATCCGACAAACCTGTCGTTGCAGACGTACACACAATTCCCACAGATGAATTTGGCAATGAAGTGGGTTGGGTATTGCACGCCGGTACAGGCAAAATTAATATGGCTGTGATAACTGCACCCACTCCCGAAGGTGGAATGCGCTCATATATTGGTCCTGTTTCGAGCTATTACGAATTTCTTTCCAATGATTTTAAACGACTTACAAATGAAGAATGGCGAGAGATGGACGGCGCCCCTGCATATCGCCCTGCTTCTACAAATTTATATCTAGCCGATAAAGATGGTGCCAAGCCCGATGGCGATATAATGTCATTATTCACATATATTAGCAATAGCACCGAAGATTTGCCATTGGCAACAAATAACATAAGGATGAAAAATCATCCAAATCCGTTCAATCATAAAACTGTCATCAATTTTGTAATCCCATGGAATTTGGATGGTCAAAAAGCTAATTTAAGCATTTACGATATTCAGGGTAATAGGGTTATCACTTTATTCGACCAAATTGTTCCTGCAAATTCATATTCTTTGATTTGGAACGGATTGAATGCGAACGACATAGCAGTGCCGTCAGGAATATATATTTACACTCTCAAGATTGGCAAAATAATTCAATCCGGTAAAATGAATTTGATAAGGTAAAAATGAAAACATAGCCCATGAATTTATTCATGGGATTGTTTTTTTATGGGTCAAAACGCTTTTACAGTCTTTGTCACTATGACCACAAAGTTCCAAAAATAAAACCTTCCGAAAGTTTCAAAGCTTCGGAAGGTTAATTTTTTCCTGTCTTTGCAACAAAAACAGGGACAAAAAAATATTTTAGGCAATTCTAAAAATATTTTGTATTTTTGATAAGTAATGTTTAGGTTTCTAATTTTTTTATTAATTAATAAGAGATACTTTATGAAAAAATTCTCCTTCATCGTTTTGTTTCTATTATGCAATTCATTTGCATTTTCGCAGCCAACCACTATAACATACCAAGGTAAGCTGCTTGATAATAGTGATAAGCCGGTCAACGAATCGGCTGTAGCATTTACTTTTGCTATATATGATGCTGAAACAGGTGGCAACAAAATATGGCCTCCAAGTAATGCAGCTGCGACGAAATCCATTGACATAGTAAATGGATTATATTCAGTAATTCTTGGTACCGCATCTGGAAATGACGAGGTGATTGAACCAAGCATTTTTAATGGTATTACGCCATATCTGGAAGTCGGAGTAAAGTCTACTACTCTCCCAAGGACAAGTATTACCAGTGTACCATTTTCGATATTATCAAATAATTTAACAGCAAGTGCATGGGCGACGCCAATGGCAATTGGCTCTGCTACTCCAAATAGCGGTGCCTTTACTGCACTTACAGTTGGGACAACTAATACATATGCATTCCCTTCCGAAGATGGGACTGATGGCCAAGTATTAGTAACTGACGGAACGGGTGATTTGAGTTGGGAAACACCTTCAGGAATCACTGGATCAGGTACAACTAATTACATGACAAAATGGACTACTGGTGGCTCTGTTATTGGGAATTCTCTTTTTCAGGATAATGGAACAAGTGCGAGTATAAATACTTCTATTGCTTCAGGATACCAATTATATGTTTATAGACAGCAATTAACTGCTAATGGTGACGGGCAACATACGCTAATGGGTTATAGAAATCGTGATTCTAAAAATGATGGTACTGGTTATTCACAAGATGCTAGTAACACTGGTTCAGCTGGTCATAGTTTTTGGGGCGACCTTTATACTTTTGGTGTCGGTGGTTGGAATTATAATGATTATAGTCGGTGTGGTGGCGTTTTAGGGGCAGATGTTTCAGGTACTTATTGGGGCTCATTAGGGTATAGGAGTAGTGGAAGTATTAATTATGGAGTTTATGGAACTTCTGCTTATGCAAGTGGAACTGGATTTCTTTCGAACAATGAAGTTATGGGAATTGGAGCAGGTTTCTTCGGTGGCATAATCGGCTCTTGGTCACGTGGTATGATTATGGGTAATGTAAATAGTGGTGAGTTGTTTGCATCTTATAATGTCGGTAACGAATATACAAGTGGCTACTCTGCAGATTTAGTAAAGCCAAATACAGGTCAAACAAGAGTACCCGCTTACTCAATGACTTCCACTGAGCTTTCAATCCATACTTATGGGGTTTCACAAATCGAACAGCAGCCTGTTTACGTTGCTTTCCCAACTACATTTTCATCAATTCTTGGCGATGTACCTGTTGCAACTGTAACTCCAATCGGAGCCCCTGCAAGTTTGTATATTGCAAGTATTGACCAGAATGGTTTTTGGGTAGCATTAGCTCCTTCGAGTATAGCTGAAGGAATTTCAAATGTAAGATTTAGCTGGATTGCTGTCGGAAAGAGAATTGATGCTAATCAAATTGCAGAAGTACCAGCTGAAATCACGAATATTAACTTTGACTCAAATATGAACAATGTGTTATTTGACGAAAACAATAAAGAACAATCAGGTGGTTCTATATGGTGGGATGGTAATAAAGTTCGTTTCGATACAGCTCCTACTATTCCTGCAGCTCCTAAAGTTGAACCAATGCAAGAGCAAACTAAATAATAAATTTCAAATTTATGAAAATTTTTATCATATTTTTCTTATTATCATTTGTCAGTCTTCATTCGCAAGAATTTAGAAAGCATATTCTATTCCTAACAGCAGATTCATTAAATGGTAGGTACCCAGCAACTGAAGGAGAGCAAATTGCAGCAGATTATATTATCAGTGAACTTTTGAAATCCAATTGCGAAATTTATATTCAAAAATTTCCATTCGAGAAGAGCAAAGCCACGAATATTCTTGGAATTTTTGATAGGCAAGCTGATAGCACCATAATTATTAGTGCACATTACGATCACCTCGGCAATGGTTCTAATAAATCCCGCGAGATTGTTCGTAAAGGAATTCATCCTGGGGCTGATGATAATGCGTCTGGAGTTTCATTGATTCTTGAGTTATCAAAGCAAATAAGCAAGAATAAGAAATTAAAATACAATTATATTATTGCTGCTTGGTCTGGACACGAAGCTGGTTTATTAGGCTCGGAATTTTTTACTCGAAGTGGATTTTATCGTTCATTGAAAGTTGCTGCTGTTATAAATATTGATATGATAGGAAGATTAAATCTTACAAACCCGACTTTAAGAGTTAGTGGTGCGATAAAGAATTTAAAATTCTCTGAAATATTGAATGAATATGATGATAAATTTATATCATTTAGGTTTGATGATGAAAATATCATGAAGTCGGATTTAAAATACTTTGCTATAGATGGTGTAGATGTTTTGAACTTAACTACCGGTATTCATGATGATTATCACAAATTAAGTGATACCGAAAGTAAGATTAATTATGATGGAATTTATAGAATTTTAAATCTTGTGAATTATTTGATTGACAAAATTTAATTGTAAACATTTTGGTGTAATGTAAGTAATTATGAAGAAATTGATTAGGCTATACATATGAAAATAATAAAGTATATTTTGATTTTGATGCTGCTGCCGATGATGCTTTCTGCTCAAACCAACCAGACAGATGTGTTTCCTGCCGGTGGTGGGCAATCGGATAATACTCAGTACAAGAATTTCGGAACTATTGGTCAACCTGCGGCGAGCACAAGCTCAAATTCTTCCTACAAAAATAAGGAAGGTTTTCTAAATGCCCAGTATCTCGAATCAATAATTTTAACCCAACCGGTTTATAATATCACAAATAATTCGGCAATAAGCGGCGGCTCCATCAAATTAATTGATGATGGCAACGATGTTACCCAAAAAGGCGTCGTTTGGTCAACTTCAGCAATGCCAACAACTTTAGACAACGACGGTATAACGGAACAAGGAGCCGGACCAACATCAGGCAATTCTACGATATTTGCATCAAATTTGACCGGTATGCAATTAGGCACAAAATATTACGTTCGTGCTTACATGGTGAACAGCGAAGGCACATTCTACGGTCAGCAGCGCATCTTCACAACCATACCAACTCTCGGCGAATGGGGCTTAATCGCTCTCGGACTGCTTTTCGCAAGCTTCGGTGGCTGGTTCGTTATGCGTAAAATGGTGTAAATTTCGAAATCCGCTCCCTGAGCCTGTCGAAGGGTGGTTTTTGGTCTTTTACCACGAAGTGGTTAAATATCAATAGAAAAAAAACATTTAACCTTCCGAAGGTTCCAAACCTTCGGAAGGTTCATATTACTAAGCCCAAGCAAATTTCTTAGGATGGTCCGACTTCGAGAGCTACGATTTGGCTGCGGTTGGGATACTTAACGTTCAAAATTATTACGTCGCCCTTCTTTTTACTGTCTAAAATCTTTTTCAATTCTTTAGGTGAATTTACAGGTTTGCGGTCAATATTTGTAATTACTCCTTTTGGCATCAAACCGCGTTCGGCTGCTGCACCATATCTTGCAACATCGCTTACCAATACTCCGCTTTTGACATCGTATTCGTCTTTTATATCTTTTGTCAATGATTCTACAGTGAATCCGAGATTATCGAATTTTACGACGTCATTTTCCTTTTCTTCTTTTTCATCGGGGATATTTGTTCTGCCCGCAATTACTTCATCTTCATCTCTTGCTTTAAGTTTGACGGGGATTTTTATAATTTCGGCGTTTCTCCATATTGTAAGCATTACTTTGTCGCCTGCTTTGTGGAATACAATACGGCTTTGTAATTCTGAGGGCGAATTGACTTCTCTGCCTTCGATTTCGAGTATTACGTCACCTTTTTCAACTCCTGCAGATCTGGCAGCGCCATCTTCGACTAAATTTTCTACCAAAACCCCTTGAACTTTTGGCATTCCAAATCCTTTGGCAACCAATTCATCAACATTTGTGATAAAGACCCCGATATAGCCGCGATTAATTTTTCCGTCATCAATCAAATCATCTACAACAGCTTTCACCAAATCAACCGGAATTGCAAACCCGTAACCCATGAAAGCACCGGTTTCTGTTGCGATGGCTGTATTGATTCCAATCAGCGAGCCGTTTATGTCGAAAAGCCCGCCGCCACTATTGCCGGGATTAATTGCTGCATCAGTTTGAATGTAATGTTCGATGCTGTTTGGTTCTGACCTACCACGGGCGCCTCTACCGGTAGCACTAACAATGCCGCTTGTAACGGTATGATTCAGCCCGATTGGGTTGCCGACTGCAAGTACCAACTCACCGACTTTTAGATTATCGATATTTCCGAAGTGAACCGAGCTTAGTCCTTCAACTTCAATTTTAAGTAAAGCCAAGTCTGTCAATGGGTCTGTTCCAACCACTTTGGCAGTATATTCTTTCTTATCGTAAGTCATTACTTTTATTCCACCTTTTGTAGCATTTTCTACAACGTGATTATTTGTTACGATGTAACCGTTCGACGATATGATAACCCCCGAGCCGCTTCCACGTTGGCGACGTTGTTCGGGTCGAATATCGGGATGACCATCGGGTTGTTGTCCAAAAAATCGTTCGAACAAACTGCCACCACCACGAGTAATTTCTGCATCAACACTAATATATACTACAGTTGGCAGTACAGCTTCGCTTACTGCAACGAAAGTTCTGTTTAAAATCATAGCAGATTCGTCCGCTTTGATTGGTGGATTATCCGCTCCTAATTTTGTATTCTCGTCTGCAAAAAGCGAGTTTAAAGAGCCCAAACTAAGGTTGGACACAAGCAAGACACCCATGAAGATGCCGATTCCGACCATCAGGACTGAGACTACTAAAGTCCTTTTCATTATTACTCCTACCTATATTTAATATTATTACTTAACTTGTTAATAAACGTTCAAAAAATCAAATTCTTGTTTGTTTATAGTATAGACGAAATGAGCAATCAATAGGTAACTAATAAATTTTCAAGCATTGCAATTTATATGTAAATCCTTTGAAACATTTTTTCTTGAGTTCCGTTTTACCATTATATTTTAAAACATAATAGGTGGAGATACTTATGACTAAATTTTTGACTATCATCTTAACAACTTTTGCGTTGTTTGCACTTTTTTCTTGTTCGGAGGATAAAGCTCCAAATACCAATACCGATGCTGAATATTACCCAATGACTACCGGTTCTTACTGGGTTTATGAATCCAAAGAACTTGATGGCGAAGGAAAAGTAACAGCGACTACAACTGATTCGGTAGCTATTTCAAAGACAACAACCAAACTTGGTAAAGAATGCTTTGAATTCAAAAACTATGAAGGTGATGACCACGTTGGAAACACTTATAAATATAAAACTGAGACTGAGTTATATACTTTGTTGGATGTGATTTTGCCAGACCCGGATGATTTCCCTTTGCCTTATAGCGAAATTGATGACCAATGGGTGAAGATTGCTGATGAAAATCAATCCTCTTGGGATATTTTTGAGCTTGCATTAAATGAATTTGAGATTGAAATGGAGGGTGTTGCTGGCAAGTTGACTGGTACATTAAAAATCGTTGGTAGAAAAGGCGGAATAGTAAAACTTTCAGGAATTATGGGACAATCTTATAATGCTCAAGAATTTATAGTCGAAAACCATATTTCAGGCGTATTCACAATAACATCATTTGGCTGGCCGGTTGATGTTGATATTGACGAAAAGATTAACATCAGATATTATTATGCCGATAATATTGGTTTGATTAAGTATCGCGCCGAACCTTTGTTAGTTAAGTTGGTTACCCCATTAGGCACATATAATGTGCCGATTAAAGGCAGAGAAGAAATTTTGCTAAGAACTAATGTCAAAGCAGAATAAATCTTGTATAAATAAAAAAAACGCTGTCTTGATTGTTCGAGACAGCGTTTTTTTATATGTGAAACCCAATCTTATATGGCGTCAACGTAGATGTTTCTACCCACTTCGTTGCCAACGATGTATTCTTTACCGCTGTACTTAATCGTGAGAGGACCGTTGAAATGAGCTTTGGATAGCACCATAATATCAACGCCCGGAATCAATCCGACTTCCTCAAAATAGGCAACCATTTCATGATTGTCATCGGCAATTCGCTTGATTATGTATTGCTTGTTGAGTTCAGCATCTGTCACCGGCAAATAGCTGCTTTCGGGAATCCTGCCTTCCTTAGTCGGAATAGGATTGCCTAATGGGCTGTATTCGGGGCGACCTAACAAATCATCAATACGCTCAACGAATTCATCGGAAACGTAATGCTCCAAACGACAAGCTTCATCATGAACTTTTGCTAATGAAAAGCCGAGTGATTCTTTAAGGTAAAGCTCTAAAAGTCTGTGGTGACGTAAAATTTCAAGAGCAACTTTGGTTCCGTCTTCGGTCAAACGTACACCCTTGTATGAGTTATAGTCCACTAATTTCATAGCAGCTAAACGCTTCAACATGCCGGTAACTGAAGCACCGGATATATCCAACTCTTTGGCTATTTGAGTGGTAGAAACTGCAGAAGTATTTTCCTGCAGCTTATAGATTGTTTTCAAGTAGTCTTGAACTGATTGACTTAACATAACATTTTTTTATAATTTTAACACAATAATTTTACACATAAAAAGAAACTAATTTTTAATCTTACCTAAAGTAAGAAATTTTTTACAAATATCTAAATAAAATATTCAATTACATAAAATAAAAATCTAAAAATAAGTGCGGAACCGATTGCAACCAAAATACTTAAAACCGCCGAACCTGTTGCTACCTTTGCTCCAAACTCCTTCCAGATGACTACAAAAGTTGTGAAACACGGAAAATAGAAAGTTACAAAGGCAATGAATGTCATAACTTGAGCTGTCGTCAACGGCAAAAGTTCCAAACTTTCTACTCCTAATGCTTGGTTGACCATGACCAAAATCAGCTCTTTGCGAAAGAACCCAAACACTAATGTAGAACCCAATTCTTCAGGTAAATTCAATACATACTCGAGTATAGGTGCGAAAAGCAAATCTACATACATAGCTATATCAAAATATTCTATCCATCCCAAAAATATGCTGCCAAGTATCAAAAACGGCAATGCTTCCTTGAGAAATTCGATGATTTTATACCAAGTCTTGCGAAAAGTCATAGATATTTGCGGCATTCTAAGTACCGGAATTTCCAAAATCAGCCCAATCGGCTTCTTTAAGAATAATGAAATCAATTTGCCGTTGACTGCGATTACTAAAATCACATACAAAAATATTACAATTGCCCAAACTGGTCCTGCAAATGCGGCTGTGAGTGCAAATATTACGGCAATCCTTGCCGAACATGGCACAAATGGTACTAATATCCCAGTCAAAATCCTGTCTCGTCGTGATTCGAGTATGCGTGTCGCATAAATTGCAGGTACAGTGCAACCGACTCCCAAAATAAATGCCGCTACTGATTTGCCGTGCAAGCCGATTCGGTGGATTGTGTTGTCGATTAAAAATGCTAAACGAGCCAAATAGCCTGTATCCTCGAAAAATGCAGTGAGGAACACGAGCGGCAGGAAATAGGGCAATACTATCCCGATTGCACCCGTAATCCCCTGAACAATCCCATCTACTGTAAACCAGGCGAACATATTCCATTCTTTCAGTGGCGAATACAAGCTCCCTATGAAGTCAAATGCAGGTTCTATCAGTTCTGTTAGGAAATTCCCTACGTAAAATATCGTTACAAACATCAGCCCGAAAAATATTGGTAATGACAAGAATCCATATTTCGGATTCATGATGAATCTATCAAGTCTATCTATGAAGTTCAGTTTATCTTTAGGCGTAAATCGTGATGCTTTTTCGGCAATTTTCATTGATAAATGATGTCGTTCGTACGAGATAGCTTCGTAAGTATCAACATTGTGCTCGAGTTTGATTTCAGTTTCGACTACTTTCAAAGCTGTACTAAGAGATGATTGCAATTCTAAGGGCAATAGTTCAGGATTTTCGATGGCTTTGATAGCCAAGAACACATCAGAAACCCTATACGATTTTGAGCTTCGATTTTGAATTTCCGCACTGATTCGATGTACGTGTTTCTCCATATGCTGAGTATATGGAAATCGCGAAAAATTTATTTCACTTTTTCGGAGTACTTCATAGCATTTTGTCGTGAGTGCTTTTACCCCTTTGCCATAAATTGCCGAAATCGGTACGATTGGAATTTTGAGTTCATCAGCCAAAATTTCTTGGTTTATTTCCAAACCGCTGAACTTAGCTTCGTCCATCATATTGAGAGCCACCACCATCGGAATGCCTAATTCCATTATCTCGACGGTCATTTCCAAGCTCCGAACAAATAGCGATGCATCCATCACATTTATGATTAGGTCAACCTTTTCATTAAGCAGGTAATCATAAGTCACTTTTTCGGCGTTATCGGAATAGTTCAGCGAATAAGTACCGGGCAAATCAACTATTTTGAAGTAATCTCCATAGATATTAATCAAGGATTCGGACATTTGAACCGAAGTACCCGCAAAATTTGAAGTAGAGGTCTTCAAATCTGAAAGTACGTTGAATAAAGTGCTTTTCCCTGCGTTTGGTTGCCCGACAATCGCTATAGTTTTAGTGTGGGGCATGGATGTAGGAAATATATATGTTAGATGCCAAATTTTGCCCTAAAGCTATCGGGGTTGACATATTTGACACATTGCTTATTAATACAGGGCTTGCGGAGTTGCCACCGGTTTTGACGTAAATATTACGTGCATGAATACCCATAGTATGCAGCCGTAATTTTGATTCCCTGTCTAGATCTATCTTTTCTATTACAAAATTTCTACCTAATTCAGCTTGAAGTAAATTCAATTCTTTCATTTGATACACACAATAATCATTAGAAAAATCTAATTACAAAATTAGACAAATCTAACTAAATAAGCAAGTATAGATTGCATTATTATTTAAAAATTAACAATAACTTTGCTTGTGCATCATCCAAAGATTCCTTGGCAGTTTTCTTTCCATATAGAGCTTCGACTGCAGCTTCCTCAATTATTGCTTCGATATCTAACCATTTCGGGTGAACCGGTGTCATCAAAGCATGATTAAGCTGATTTGCGAAGACCAATCTATTTGGCTGACTTTGGTAAAAATCGTCTCTGTAATAATTTTTATCTGCAGGAAATCCTGCTTCGATAATCTTACTACTGAATTTGATGGCATTTTCGCCCGAAGTCATATATTTGATAAATTTCAAGGACAGTTCGCGATTTTGACTTGACTTGCTGATAGCAAGGTATTCTCCACCTGCAAAAGATATTCCGAGACTGTCATTTACTCCCGGGACCAACTGAACTTCAAAATTGAGCGTAGGATTCTCGTTCTTAATTTTTTCCAAGAGCCAACCTCCGGAAACCCAATATCCGAGTTTACCTTCGGCGAATCGTGAATCCAATTGACGCTGTGTTTCTATTAAGCCATTTTGAGAAAGTCGAACGTATGATTCGAGAGCTTTGATATTTTGGGCAGAATTGATGACTGGTTTGCCTGACGAATCCAAAATTGTACCGCCATAAGTCCAAAATAATGATACGACTTTTTTGTAAATCATGTGCGAGCCCGAACCGGTTGCCCCGTAACCATAGACTCCTTCTATAGCATTTACTTTTTCGGCATTTTCAAGCAATTGCTTTGTGTTGGTAACTTTCGTATCTTCAATACCTGCTTGATGCAACAAAGCCTTGTTGACATACAGCACCCTTGTATCAACTATCCAGGGTAAGGCATAAATGCTGTCTTTCCACAATGATGGTGCAGTCGAAAATTCAACATATTGACTGAGATTTGCTTCCTCATCTGTCAATTTTTCGAGAACGCCCGCCGATGAAAATTGTGCAACCCAATCGGAGCCAAGTTCCAAAACATCGGGAGCAGTAGAGGAATTGAACGCCGCAAACAATTTAGTTTTGCCGTCAGACCAACTAAGCTCGACAGTTTCGACCTTGCAATCGTATTCTTGCTCGAATCCGTTTATGATTTCCTTCAGAACTTTCCGGTGGTTTGGTTCGCTCCAGAAGTGCCAAAAGACTAATTTTCCTGTTTCTCCGGGCTGTTCTTTTTTTTCGGAGCACGATATTACTACAAGAGACAAAATGATAATAAGTAACTTTTTCATTGTATAAAGTTTAAATTTAGAGAAAGTTTCAAATTTAAATATAAGAAATTTTTCAAAACTGACTTTTTTTTTACTTATAATCCTTTGTAATTTTGTTAATTTGTAAGAGATTTTTGTAACAAATGAAATATAATAATGTCAAAAAATGAAAAATTTACGACTAAGTATGTATTTATAACAGGCGGAGTGCTTTCTTCTTTGGGGAAAGGCATTGCATCAGCGTCACTTGGATTGCTTTTGCAACAACGCGGTTTCAGCGTAACGATGATGAAGCTCGACCCCTACATAAATGTTGACCCGGGAACAATGAACCCTTTTCAACACGGTGAAGTATTCGTTACTGACGACGGAGCCGAAACTGACTTGGATTTGGGGCACTACGAAAGATTCTTGGGCTATTCATTGAACAAGAAAAATAACCATACTACAGGTCAGGTTTATTTCGAAGTTATCACGAAAGAGCGCAAAGGACAATATCTCGGCAAAACGGTTCAAGTGATTCCGCATATTACCGATGAAATTAAAAAACGCATTTTCAGTTTCGAAGGAGAGTACGATTTTGTGCTTATCGAAATTGGCGGAACTGTAGGCGATATTGAATCATTGCCATTTTTGGAAGCCCAAAGACAAATCAACCTTGAGTTAGGTTGGAGCAGAACGATTAATTTGCATCTGACCTATGTGCCATACATAAAGTCTGCAGGAGAGGTTAAGACCAAACCGACGCAGCACTCTGTCAAAACGCTTATGGAATTCGGTATCAGACCCGATATTTTGTTATGCCGCTCCGAATCTAAGCTTTCTAAGGATGTACGTCAAAAAATTGCTCTCTTTTGCAGCGTAGAGGAAAATTCCGTAGTCGAAGTTGTTGACGTTGATACTACTATTTACGAAGTTCCGATTATGTTTGCCAAAAGAGGTTTGGAAGAAATTGTCCTTAAAAAACTAAATCTTCCGGAAAGCAAATTGGAATTCGATACTTGGACAAAATTCGTCAATCGTATCAAAAGCCCCAAACACGAAGTGACTATTGCATTAGTGGGCAAATATACCAAATATAGAGATTCATATAAAAGCATTCTCGAAGCATTCATTCATGCGGGCTCGATAAATAACAC
Organism: Candidatus Kapaibacterium sp.; assembly: GCA_023957315.1. Taxonomy (NCBI): domain Bacteria; kingdom Pseudomonadati; phylum Bacteroidota; class Eximiradiia; order Eximiradiales; family Kapaibacteriaceae (SeqCode); genus Kapaibacterium (SeqCode); species Kapaibacterium sp. (SeqCode). The sequence goes on along the minus strand of JAMLHE010000010.1, from coordinate 7,257 downwards.
GCGTGTAAATGTAGAATTGATAAACGCCGAAAGCATAACCGAAGCAACGGTTGACGAACTTTTAGGTAACGTGAACGGCATATTGGTTGGTCCCGGATTCGGTCACAGAGGAATCGAAGGGAAAATCACTGCTATTAAATACGTTCGTGAAAACAATATCCCATTTTTCGGTATTTGCCTTGGTATGCAATGTGCAGTTATCGAATTTGCTCGCAATGTTTGCGATATGCCTGATGCAAATTCCGGTGAATTCGAAAAACCGAGCATAATGTAATCGATATGATGGAAGAGCAGAAAAAAATTACGAATAAGGGTGGAACAATGCGTCTGGGTGCATATCCTTGCACTATCGAAGCCGGTACCAAAGCATTCCAAGCCTATAAGAGTTATGATATTTCCGAGCGTCACAGACATAGATATGAGCTAAACAATACTTTTAAAGACGATTTGCTTGCAAATGGTATGATTATGAGCGGTCATTCACCGGATGGGCATTTAGTAGAGATTGTAGAATTGAAAAATCATCTTTGGTTTGTCGGAGTTCAGTTCCATCCCGAACTGAAATCTCGCGCCGTTACGGGACATCCGCTTTTTATCAGCTTTATTAAAGCGGCTTTGCAATCTAACAATAAGACAAATCGAACCAAAAAGGCTGAGGATTAATCACCGCATGGATATAAATAACATCATATTGTTCGAAAATAATAATACAAGTGATTTGTATCCATTTTCAATTATGCATTGCAGTTGGGAATTACGGACAGGTGTGTTCAGAAATTGCGACCGAGTCCAACATTTATTCCCAAAGGTCAACTTAGGATTTATAGGCAGAGCATTGCATATTGACTCTTTTATTGCTCGCGAAGGCTTAAAAAATACTATTATTGATGGAAATGCACTGCTGATTGATGGAAATGCATATATCAATTATGATTTCCCCGAGCTTTTAGAATCAAAATTGAATTCAATTGGCGATAAACCGATTATTTTGACTTCTAACGGCAAAAGATTTGGATGTTTTATACCGGAAAATTATGATTTTAAATCTTCGTTAAATTCTCAAAATATAAATCTTGATGACGATGTTTTTAAAGTATATGATGAAATTGAATTTCCGGGCATTATCCAATACAATTATCTCTGGGAAACGCTTGATACGGTAGCGGAGAATATTGCAAAAGACGCAAAAATTGTCACCAAAAATTACCACAGATTGTATTTGCCCCAATTCCACGGGATTCATGCACATAATCCTGATAATGTACTTGTCGGCAAAAATATTAGCATTTCGCCCAATGTTCTGCTCGATGCTACCGATGGTCCCATCATTCTTGGTGACGGAGTGCGAATTATGCCCAATTCTACAATTATCGGCCCGACATCAATAGGCGATAATACTATAATTAAAATCGGTGCAAAAATATACGGTAATAATATTTTCGGTCCACATTGCAAATTAGGTGGCGAAATCGAAAATAGTATAATTCAAAGCTATTCGAACAAACAACATGATGGATATCTCGGTCATTCCTATATCTGCGAATGGGTTAATCTGGGTGCTGATACGAACACTTCCGATTTGAAAAATACATATTCCGAAATTACAATGGAATTACCACATAAATCAATCAATACCGGCAAAATTTTTGTGGGTCTTATGTGTGGTGACCATACCAAAAGCGGTATAAATTCCATGTTCACTACAGGAACTACCGCAGGTATTTGTGGGATACTGGTAAAAGAATGGTTTTTGCCAAATTATATCAAATCATATTCATGGGGTGGCAAATCAACATCGCCTGTTTACAAATTCGACAAAGCAATCGAAACTGCCAAAATTGTAATGGCAAGAAGAAATAAATCAATAACTGACGAAGAAATTGAACTTATGCAAATCGAATATGATAAAGTAAGAGAGAGCCAAATTTGAAAATGAAATCAATTTGGCATATTGTAATTTGTATTATAATTATTATCCCTGTTATTTATTTTCCATATTCGGGTGATTTGTGGATTTATGTCACCGGTGGTCAAGTAATTGCCGAAGGTGGCAAAATATTTAAAGATTTTGTGGACTTGAAGCCGCCCTTCCTATTTATGATATTTTCTGTTATTTATTCGATTTTTGGTAATTCCGATATTAACATACGTTTGGCAGAATTTTTTATCCAATCCGGAATAATTGTATCATTATATTACTTAATGCGAAAAGTATTTGATTCGGCTAATTTAGCTTTTTATGGCACATTTTTTTACGCTCTTTCATATGGTGCACTGACCCATTCAAACACATTTCAAACTGAATCATTTTTGCCACTTTTCATATTACCAATTATATATTTGCGAATTAAAAATCAAAGCAATCTTAATCTTTTCCTCCAAGGTCTATTTATTGGACTATCGGGAGGATTGAAATATACGTTTATTGCAATTTATCCTGCAATGTTTCTTGCAGATTTATTTGCCAAAAAGCAAGCAAAAATTTTCATTCGTGAGCAATTAATCATTCTTTTAGGTGTTGTTATCGGATTCGGGCTGACTTTTGTTTTATTATTGGATTCTGAAGTCAGGACAGGATTTTGGGAAGTTCAGAATTTTACTTATTTATACGCACAGCTACCTGAAGTAAATTTTGCATTATTCAAGTTTGCACACGAGAAAGTAACTTATTTTTTCGGGAATCATTTATCTATGCTGTTTGTATCAGTTATCATTATAGGTCTATTTAACATATTCAGCAAAAGTAATAACTATAAAGATCAAAAACAGATAATCTTTCTTTTATTATCAATAGCTCTATTCCTATTATTAACTGTTTTTATCGAGAAAAAATTTGCTCCTTATCACTTCACCAGAATATTCATCCCCTTATCATTCATTTTTTCTATCGGAACAAATGAATTAATAAAAATATTAAAATATAAATTTAATAATATCACTATCCCCAAAATCATAGTAATACTTATTATAATTCCTTTTGTCATCTTTTTTTCGCCTCTTCCGCGTTATATGACTGTACTGACTCCAATACCGCATTACTACTTGAATAAAGATAAATATCTCGAACATTATAATAAACCGGAAACTCATTCAGTACTTCATAAAGAAATGAAGAATATTGCCCAATATGTTAAGAATTCTGAATATTATAATGAGAATGATAAAATCATGGTTATGAGTTTGGGAAGTCAGACATTGAATTATTATTTAGACAACAAAGATATTTCAAAATTCCCATTGCCATTATTTCCATTATCCGGTGTAAGTGATAAGTGGCTCAAGGAATACATTATCGAAATTGATAATTCAGACTTTTTAATCATTCAAACTGATGATTCGCACCCAATTGTAAGTGGATATATTGAGCCTACTATCGACAAAATTAATATGAATACTCAAATATCGAATATTTTGCACAATGATTTTCACATGATATATCAAGACGACTATTTTGTAATTTTCAAAAGAAATTAATTATTTACTTAACGGCGATAAAACCAATCAAATACTCCCGTAATTATTAATATCATAAAGACTAACGACGCTAAAGGTATCAACAGCATATGATATGGACCCAGAATTGCTTGGAAAATTCTGCCATTATGCAATTCAAACAAAAAATTCCAAAATGGTAGTTCAGCCGTATTCAAAATATGCTCCGGCATTAGAAATTTATCGCTCTCAGCAGCCTTTTTGTTAGCAGGAATCAATCCGGCAAAATGCGTTGCAATATATTCTTCACCTTCAGGAGTTTTGAAATATCCGGTAACAAGATTAGTACCCGGTCGGAGCGCAGTTACGTTATAAGGCGGCTTTCCTGTTGATACATCAACGATTTTACCTTCGTAATTAACTTTGAAAAGTCCTGCAAATGAACCAAGCAAATGATTTCCGGCATAATCTGTTTCAAAAACAGTAGCACCCATCGCAAATATTGGCGCCGGAGGTGCTTGCTTTGTGTAAAATCCCCGTAAGCCTCTGTCAGAAACCCAATAGCCGTCTTTCGTGTCAATAATGAATTTATCTCGCTTCTCATCGTACATTGCGTTGCGAATTCTATGATTCCAGGGATTAGATTTATCCATCCCGATTATCCAAGATTTATCAATATCACTCCCAAAAATCATCGCAATCATCGGAGGACGCATAAAAAAGCCTGTCAAACCGAAAATGAAGAGAATTAGCGCTGAATAAATGCCAAGTTTCAGATGATACTTTGTGAAAAATTTATACAGCGTCCATCGAGATTTACGATATTTTTCAAGCATTTTGAGCTTAAATACGCTCTTTTTGGGAGTAATCCATAAGAAAAATCCACTTATCGCGAGGAATAATAATATCAAGCCTGCAACATCGAACAGCAGCTTGCCCGGTAATCCCCAAAGCTCGCCCGTATGGAGGCTGAACATGAATTCGACCATTGTCAGTTTATTGTCATCATCAAACCTTATCAAATCGCTCTGCTGAAAATTCAAAGGCAATGACGCATGGCTAACGAAGGCATTCGATTCGCTAAAAACCGCAATGCTATCCTTATAACTAAGTATTTTTGCAATTCTCGGATTGCTGCCGCCAAGTTCGATATTTGTCCATTTATTAATGCTCTTTTCGTAAAAGTACAATCCGCCATATGTACCCGCCAAAAGCAACTCATTCCCGTCAAAGTTTGTGAGCATCATGGATTTGACGCGTCTGTAATATCTCGAATCCGGTAAACCTTCTACATTGAGGCTCGAAAAATTCAATCCGGCATCCGTAGTTTTCCAAACTCCCTCAAAACCACCGATATAAGCGAGCTTTTGGTCGTCATTTGAGAATTGAACATTGTTCAAAGTGCTTCTTGCCCAATTGTGGGCACTATAATTATCTGGCAAATACTTATAAGGAATAGATAGTCCGCTTATAAGCTCGGGATGATTCATCAAAATTCCTGAGATGCTCATCCAAATAAGGAACACAATCAGCGCCAAGCTGGAATATTTATGTAAAAACTTCGATATTCTATATAATCTTTTCATATCATTCTCAAAACAGATATAATAATCTGATTCAAAAGTAACACTAAAAATTGTCATAAGCAAGAAAAATCGTATCTAAGAGTCAAAATTGAACAATAATTGAGTACAATACAACAATCGGAACTTAATTCGTCACTAAAAATACCCGGGGATGTAACGGATTCGACGGGGTGATGGACGTTTGATGTGGCATGTCGTGCTTAGTCGGTGGCGCACGTAAATTCAACTGACACAGCTATAAATGCTGACAATAACTATGCTCTGGCTGCTTAATTAAAACGTAGCCACATTCTTTTAAGGACTTGCCTGTTAGTTCTTACGAGGGTGACGCAAACAAACAGGATAGTGTGTGTGCTCTCATTCGGTACCCATGCGAAATAATAGAATGATAGGTTTTCGGAGACCCGTCCGTTGGTCACCCGAAGAAAGAAAATTAGAAAGCGGAATAAACATGTAGAGGCTCAGATTGAAACTCTTCGGACGCGGGTTCGACTCCCGCCATCTCCACAAAACGATTTGCTAAGCCCTTGTAATATAAGAAGTTACGAGGGCTTGTTTTTTGTTTCCAACACATTTCCAACAGAATTTCCCAAAAGCTAAGTATTTTGAGTTTGATTCCGAGGAAAACTTCAAATGAAGTTGGAACTATTTTATCACCAACAATAACTTTCCTATCAAAGAACAATCACAGAACAATCACAATGTTACGCAAAAATACAAAATGCCGGATTAATAGTGCTATAGTAGGGTATTTTACTACAGACCGCCATAAATGCCCTACAACGCATTTTTACAAATCGAGCCATAGTTAGATATAGCCTGATATTTTTAACTATGGCTAAAAGTGTGGGTGGAGGTTGGAAGTTGAAATCACAACTGCAATAGATTTCATTTTTTGTCGTATAATATTGAGTGCAGCAACCACAATTCAGGATAATGGCAATAGGAACCTCAAATTTTATACATTTATGAATGGTGTTATTATGACAGGAAGTGAATTTAGGGCAATTAGACGTTTTAACAAATATTCTCAGCGAACTATTTCGGAAAAAACTGGGATGTACATGTCAGACAGTGCAGTCAAAGAAATGGAAAGAGGTAGTAAAGCGCCTCATTTTTTCGTGAGGATTTTATCATCGCTAATAGGACTTGATTTGTCTAAAGAAGACAACTTGAGAAAGGTGTTAGATGGAATTCCCGAAAAATTATTTCATGCCAAAATAAGTACTCGTAAACCTAAACCTAAGCCTGCGGTGGTATTCCGCCCAACAGGGAATATTTTTTTAAATTGAATCCCGAAACTGTACAGACATGCTGGACAATATTGAAATCAATACGGTTTGTCGTATTCACTATGACAAATCGTATTTTGTTGTTTCTTGTATGATAAATCGAAAAGGCTGTACCAATCAGTCTAAGATGAGCTTTGGACTTAATATGTTCTTCTTATACGAATTTTTTTGTGTTACAAACTCGTACTTTTCCAACAAATCCCTGTATCTCTTTTATTTTCTAAAGAATTACAATGGGGGAAATGTAGGGGAGATGTAGTGGAAATGTAGGGGGAATGTATTGGAGATGTACGCATCTCGAAAATTTGGCGAAAATTCACCGTTGGGAATGTGTTGGATAAGGTTTTAGAACTCCAACACTTCTCCCCTAAATCCTGTTTTGTAAGTATCAATATTTTATAATAGTTAGCCATGCTTGTTGGAGAAGGTTTTACATCTCCAACACTTCTCCCCCTCAGTAACCCATTAGAATTTAATAGACATGCGGCGATTTTCAATTTTTACCCCTTGTTTCGTCGGACACTTTTTTTAAAAAAAATATTTTGAAATTCTTAATCACTACTAAACCTCAGATGAATACTGAATACTTCTTCTGTTACTGTCAAACTCGCTGTGCCATCATCATGAGCCGGACAAACAGCCTGATGATTATTATTCAGGCTTTTTGTTATTTTAAATTTCGATAAAACACTTTCTAATTTGGATCCTTGATTTTCGTTCTTCATTTCTTAGCTCACTCCTCTAAATACAAGTGTGAAGAGAACCTAAGTTGAAACTCTTTAGAGCTTGTTGAACTTCCACGGGGTCGAAGTAAACCATTTTGGAGATTTTTTTGTAGGGAAGGATGCCTTTTTTACGCCAGTTGTAAATTATAATCCTGCTTACTCCTAACAATTTGCATAATTGCTCAGTATTAATTAAACTGAACTTCTGCTCTTTAGTTACAG